>JAITKG010000105.1 GCA_031278495.1 Prevotellaceae bacterium
AAAAAAAAGTTAAGTATTAAACACTGGGCGTTCCCTAATTGCCGTGCCGGTTTTTAATTGAAAATTGAAAGTTAAAAGTTGAAAGTTACGGCAGGCGCACCGGCGTCAGCCATTTTCAACTTTTAACTTTTAACTAAAAACAGTTTGGAAAACTTTTTACACTATGTCTTTTTTCATAAAAACTGTTTGGGAGACTTTCTACACTATGTCATTTTTTATAAAAACAGTTTGAGAGACTTTCTGACCATGTCATTTTTTATAAAATTATAGAATAAATAGAAGTAAGAAAATTCTACTTCAAGGCAGTTTTATACAAAAGTTGCAATGCTGTGGTGATTTGAAATTTCTTTCCATACACCACTATGAAACATTAAATCTTGAAATTTTTGAATTTTAAAACTCCATTGCTAAAAATCAGAAGTGAATTTATATTCTTCGGGGCGGCGGAAACCGGCTAAGAACTGGGCGGCGGTCATTGCCTGTTTGCCGGCAGGCTGTAGTTCATTGATGCGGATAAAACCATTGCGGCAAGCAACTTTCAAGATGTTTTTTCCTTCGATACACAGTGCGCCCGGCGTTAATGCATGCGGCGCAGTTTCCGCTTCGGCTGCAATTATTTTCACTAAGGTTGCCGGCGCGCCGGAGCTATGCCGCAGTTCCGATAGTGCGGCAGGATGCGGACTTAAACCACGTACCAGATTATGGATGGTTTCCGGCGATTGCTGCCAGTCAATCGTGCGCGTTTCTTTGGTAATCTTCGGCGCGTCCTTGAGCAGTGCAGCCGGCACAAGCAGTTGGGGCGTGGGGCGCACACATCCGCCGGTAATTGCCTCCACCGTTTTTACAACCAAAGCTGCGCCCATGTGCATCAAGCGGTCGTGGAGCTGCCCGGCGTTTTCGTTGGCGGCAATGGCGGTGGCTTCGCTAAAGATAATTTGTCCGGCGTCCATTTTTTTATCAATAAAGAACGTGGTTACGCCGGTTTCTTTTTCGCCGTTCATCAGGGCGCGGTTAATGGGCGCTGCGCCGCGATACTGCGGTAACAACGAAGCATGCAAATTAAAAGTCCCGTGCGGCGGCATCGTAAACACTTCTTCGGGCAACATGCGGAAAGCAACCACTACAAATATACCGGCATTCCACAGGCGGAGTTGCTGTAAAAATTTTTCATCGCATAACCGTTCCGGTTGGGCAAGCGGCAAGCCGTTCGCTATGGCGAATGTTTTTACAGCCGGCATTTGTACCTGCTGCCCGCGACCTGCCGGCCTGTCGGGAGCCGTTACCACCCCCGCTATCGTGTAGCCGCCGTCTGTCAAAGCTTTTAACGGCGCTACGGCAAATCCGGGCGTACCCATGTAAACGATTCTATGATTAAAAGGTTTCAAGATTTAAAAATTTAAAAATTTAAGCCATAGTGGCGCCAGCGATCTTAGTTCTTAACTTTTAGTCCTTAATTTTTTCAGTGCATTCATTATTTTCCGGAAGATTTCCCTGTATTTTTCCGCATTAAATAAAGACGAATCGGAAGTGGCTTTATAAGTCAGGAAAATGCCGATAGGCAGCAGTACCATGCTTGACGCCCATGTGCCGAACAGGGGATCCCATGCGCCGTCGCGCGATAATTTTTTCCCGCTGATATCAATCACCCAATAAATGATGAAAAAGAAAATAGACACCACCGCCGGCATTCCTAATCCGCCTTTGCGGATAATTGCGCCTAACGGCGCGCCGATGAAGAAAAATATCAAACAGGCGAATGATAGCGTGAATTTACGGTGCCATTCAATAGACACGCTCCGGCGGGGATAATCGTCTTTCTCTTGTTCCGCTATATAATTGGCGATGTACAGCGCATTCCTGTCAAGCGTGTTGACTGCTTGCCTGGCAGCGTCCATTTGTTTTTCCACAGGGAAGGCGTGGTACAGCGAATCAAAAGCGGCGGTGTAGATTTGTTTAACGCGCAAAACAGAATCCCGCAGGTTATAATTCGGAAGATAGCCGGGCGTTACAAAGGTTTGTATAAACCGTTCACGTCCGATTGTTAAAAGGTTTTGCAACGAATCTTCCATAAATGACAGCCGGCGGATATTTTGCATTTGTGCATCGTCGCTGAAGCGCGTACCGTCGCTTCGTTGAAAGTCGTATCCTTCCAAAGGCACCAGTACTTCCTGGCGGTCGAAATAACGCCGTTGGAAAGGATATGTTGTATCTTTTGCAGGATTGTTCGATTCGCTTTCTTCGTAAGCATAGCCGTGATAGAATGAAAAAATAATATGCTGCTTGTTTTCCGTCAGGCGGATGTAGCCGGAATCGGCGAGCGTAACAGAAATATTCCCTTTTTTCGCCCGGTGGTCATAGAGCATGATATTATACATCAAACCGCTGACTTCGTCCTGCCTGTCCACATACAGGCTTAAGTCTTCAATGCCGTTGTAAAATACGCCGGCAGGAATTTTTATTTCTTCCCGTTTGTGTTTAATGTCGAACAGGAGGGTTTTAATTTGCAAATTGGTATAGGGTATTAAATTATTTGACACAAAAAATGCGCCGATGCTGATACTCACCGCCAGCGCTACAAGCGGGCGCATGATGCGTTGTAGCGAAATGCCGGCAGCTTTCATGGCAAGCAATTCATTGTTTTCGCCCAAATTTCCCATAGTCATAATTGACGCCAGCAGTGTGGAAAGCGGCAATGCCAAAGGAATGAACGACGCTGTTCCCCAAAAAATAAATTCTGCAATCACTGAAATAGACAAGCCCTTGCCGATTAAATCGTCAATGTAGAGCCACAGGAATTGCAACATGAGTATGAAAAGCACAATGAGAAATGTCAGTACCATCGGGCCTAAATACGATCTTAATGTAAAGCGGTCAAGGGTTCTCATTTTTTTCTATGTCCTGTTTTAGCTGCAAAGGTAAAGAAAATTTACAGATTTACTAAT
>JAITKG010000109.1 GCA_031278495.1 Prevotellaceae bacterium
GTTACCTTTGCGCAATGATGCAACAACCGGATATTATAGTTATCGGCGCGGGACCGGCGGGTTTGCTGGCGGCGGGAACAGCGGCTTGCGAACAGCGGCGGGTATGGCTGCTGGAAAAAATGGAAAAACCGGCGCGCAAACTGCGCATCACCGGTAAGGGACGTTGCAACATTACCAATACCAAACCATGGGACGATTTTGAAATACATGTTTTCCCTGTGGCGCGGCGTTTCAAACCGGCATTTATGAATTTCCCGAACACGGCGTTAATCCGCTTTATGGAGCAACAGGGCGTTCCGGTAGTAGTAGAACGCGGCGGGCGCGTATTCCCCGCCTCGTCGCAGGCGCAGGACGTTGCCGAAGCATTGGTGCATTGGGCGCAAAGCAAAAACGTGTACGTCCGTTGCAAAACCGAAGCATTGCGCCTGGTAACGGAAGGCGGGAAAGTTACGGCAGTGGAAGCGCGCGCCAACGGACGGCTGCACACCTGGCGCGCCGGAGCGTTTATCATAGCAACAGGCGGACTGTCATACCCGGCGACAGGCGCTACCGGCGACGGCTTCCGGTGGGCGGAAGCTACCGGACACACCGTAACGCCGCCCTATCCTTCGTTGGTGGCATTGGAAACAGCCAATCATCCGGCAGCATTGAACGGGCTGGCGTTGCGCAACGTGTCATTGACACTCTTCATCGAAGGACGCGCCGTAGATGAAGCCTTCGGCGAAATGGCGTTTACTGCGGACGGCGTAGACGGTCCTGTTGTACTCCGGTTAAGCCACAAAGCCGTAGGCGCATTGCGGCAAAATAAAAAAGTAATGTTGGAATTAAATTGCAAACCGGCATTAAGCGGCGGACAAATACAAGCGCGGTTGCAACGCGAAATAGCGACATTCGCCGGGCAACCCTTAAGCGTCTTACTGCGTAAATGGCTTCCGGAACAATTCGTGCAACCGTTTTTAGAAAAAACGAAATTGCCGCCGAAAAAGAAAACGGCGCAATTGAACGCACAGGACGTCGAACAATTAGTGGCTGCTTTACATTCTTGGAAAATGGATGTGTCCGGCTATGGCGGCTATGAGCGGGCGGTCATTACCGCCGGCGGCGTGTCGATGCAGGATATTGACCATAAGACCATGCGTTCCCGCAAAATGGAAAATTTATTTTTTGCCGGCGAAACGCTCGACCTCTATGCCGACACCGGCGGCTACAATCTGCAAATAGCCTTTTCTACCGGCTACCTCGCCGGAAAATCAGCGGCGAAAATATGATTTCAAGATATAAAATGTCACGTCCTGAAAAAAATGATTGGTCAAGACAAGTCCGGTAAGTTGCATTGGGTACTTGCATCTGCCTTCCCGCGTCAGCCCAATCCGTCAATCTGTAAATCCAAAATTATGCCTATCTTTGCACCTCAATAATCGTAAGTCACAAGTCTAATCTCTAAAAATCCAATGTCTAAAACAGGAATAAAAAGATTTTTGAAACGGTTTGGCATTACTTTACTGGTGGTGGCGGTTATTTTTATAGTAGCCTTTTATACGTTGAATGCTTGGTTGCACGTTGCCCCGCCTGCCAACCTGCCCGCAGCGCCGGCAGCACAGGAAGCTATTCATGACCGGGATTTCGTAGCGTTTGAAGGTTGCCGGCTGCGGCATAGCGCATCGGGTTTGTGGGAAATGTACCTCGAAGGCGGAGCGTTTGAACGGGGCGTGGCGGCAGGAAAAATGACCAAAGACCTGTTGAAATACCAGGAAGAAGCGTTCATCGCGCAAATACGGCGGATGATACCGTCGGACGCTTACCTGAAATTCCTGCGGCTGTTTATCGGCTTTTTCAATCGTCATTTGCCCGACTATATCCCGGAAGAATATAAACACGAAATCTACGGGATATCCCTGTCCTGCACTGATGAATATAATATGATAGGCACGCCGTATGAACGGCAGCTGAATTACCATTCGGCGCATGACCTCGGGCATGCCCTTCAGGATTATATGCTGGTGGGTTGCACTTCCTTTGCGGGGTGGAACGGCAGCGTGGAAGATTCTTTGCTGCTTGTCGGGCGGAATTTTGATTTCTACGTGGGCGAACAGTTTGCTGAAAACAAAATCGTGGCTTTTTACAATCCCGACAAGGGATACAGGTTTGCCATGGTTACTTGGGCGGGCATGACCGGCGTACTTTCAGGCATGAATGAAAAAGGGCTGACGGTAACGATTAACGCCGCAAAATCATCTGTCCCCGCTTCCGCAGCTACGCCGATAAGTATTTTATGCCGCGAGATTTTGCAATATGCCGCCAATATCGAAGACGCCTGCGCGATTGCAAAACAGCGGAAAACTTTTGTGAGCGAATCCATTTTAATCGGGTCGGCAGCAGATAACCGCGCAGTGATTATTGAAAAATCGCCGGACAAAATGGACGTTTATCAATCCGGGAAAGACTGGCTGGTATGCGCCAACCATTACCAGAGCGAAGCTTTCAAAGACGACAAAAGGAACATGGAAAACATCGCCACCAGCGACAGCCCTTACCGGCAAAGGCGGGCGGAAGAGTTAATAGCGCAGCACATCCCCCTTGACCCGCAGAAAGCGGCGTTGATCCTGCGCGACCAAAAGGGGATTGGCGGCGAAGATATCGGCGCCGGCAATGAACGGGCGATTAACCAGCTCATCGCCCATCATTCCGTTATTTTCCTCCCGCAAAAAGGGCTTATGTGGGTATCTACCGCACCCTGGCAACTGGGAAAATATGTTGCCTACAATCTTCCCGAAATATTTGCCAACCCTGATTTTTCAAGGGAACTCACGACGGACGGTTTAACTGTCCCCGAAGACCCTTTCCTGTATTCCGACGCTTATAAAACATTTATCCAAAATAAAAAGTTAAACAATGAATAGCGAAATCCAATACCGTTCGCCGGAAGAAATAACGGAATGCCAACAGGCAAAATTGCGGGAGGCATTGGTTTATTTGCAAGCCCGGTCGCCGTTTTACCGCAGCCTGTTTGCCAAAGAACGCATTCCTGTCGAAAAAATAAAAACAATAGAAGACCTGCGGTTACTGCCCACCACGACCAAAGCCGACTTGCAATCGCGCAATAAAGATTTTATGTGCGTACCGCAGGAAGACATTATTGATATTGTTACTACCTCCGGTACATTAGGGCAGCCGGTGTTTTTCGGGCTCACGGAAAACGACCTGCGGCGGTTGGCATACAATGAACGGCTGAGTTTTGAAACGGCAGGGCTGGCGAAAACCGACGTCATGCAATTGATGACCACCATCGACCGGCGTTTCATGGCAGGGCTTGCCTATTTCATGGGCGCGCGGGAACTGGGAATGAGCGTATGCCGCGTAGGCAACGGCATACCTGAATTGCAATGGGACACGATTAACCGGATTAAACCCACTGTGGCGATGGTCGTCCCTTCATTCGTGTGCAAACTTATCGACTATGCAAAGCAGGCAGGGATTGACGTAACCCAATCAAGCCTGAAGAAAATTATTTGTATCGGCGAATCGTTGCGGAATCCCGATTATACGCTGAATACCTTAGGCAGGATTATCCACGGGGAATGGCCGGGACTGAAAATGTTTTCTACCTATGCTTCCACCGAAATGCAATTTTCTTTTACGGAATGCGAAGCGGGAAAAGGCGGGCATCACCAGCCGGAATTGATTATCGTAGAATTTCTGGACGCTGGCGGAAACCCGGTGAAAGAAGGGGAAGAGGGTGAAGTAACCATTACCTCTTTGGGCGTAGAAGGCATGCCGCTGTTGCGTTTCCGCACCGGCGATATCGTTTACCACACCACTGCGCCCTGCGCCTGCGGACGGAATACTTTACGGGTTAGCAACGTTACAGGCAGGAAAGGACAGATGATAAAATTCAAAGGCACGACACTTTATCCTCCGGCGTTGTACGAGGTGATGGACAATATCCCGGAAGCGGTAAATTATGTGATAGAAGTTTCCCACAACAATTTGGGAACAGATGAAATCCTCATCCGGGTGGGTGCGCACAAACCATCGGAACAACTGGAAAAACATATCAAGGATATTTTCCGCTCCAAAATACGCGTAGCGCCAGCCATTGTATTTGAGCTTGCAGAAGCCATTCATGCAATACAATACCCTCCTGCCGGTCGCAAACAAATAAAATTCATTGACCGGAGAACGGGGAACAGTTGACGGGATGCGGGGTGCAGAGCAAAATTTTTTGTATTTTTGCAATTCATAACGGAAAATACATAATCATTATGACCCTTATAAAATCCATTTCCGGTATTCGCGGAACCATTGGCGGACAAGCTGGGGAAGCGTTAACGCCGGTTGACCTTGTAAAATTTACGGCGGCTTATGCCGGTTGGCTCCGGCAACGCAAGCAAAGCAAAAACAAAGTAGTGGTCGGGCGCGATGCGCGTATTTCCGGCGAAATGGCGCAGCGTATTGTCTGCGGAACCCTCATGGGCTGCGGCGTGGAAGTAGTCTACCTCGGTTTGGTAACCACGCCAACCGTTGAGCTTGCCGTCATATACGAACATGCCGACGGCGGCATTATCCTTACGGCGTCGCACAATCCGGAAGAATGGAATGCGTTGAAATTGCTGAATAGCCAAGGCGAATTTTTAAATGCCGCCGACGGCGACGCCTTGCTGCAATTAGCAGAACAGCATACCTGCACTTTTGCGGAAACAGATGCTTTGGGAACGCTGGCGGAAAATAATACATATACCGACCGCCATGTGGAAGCCGTGCTTAATTATCCGCTGGTGGATGTGGAAGCGATTTACAGGGCGGGTTTCAAGGTGGTGGTGGACGCCGTAAATTCGGTAGGCGGTATTGTCATTCCGAAATTGTTGGCGGCATTGGGCGTGGATACTGTTCCGCTGTTTTGCGAACCCACCGGACGGTTTGCGCATGCGCCCGAGCCATTGCCGCAAAACTTGACAGGATTAGCCAAAAGCGTCGTTGCGGAAAAAGCGCAATTAGGCATTGCCGTTGACCCCGATGTTGACCGCCTGGCGTTGGTTTGCGAAGACGGCACAATGTTCGGCGAAGAGTACACGCTGGTTGCCGTAGCCGATTATATATTGTCGCACCGTCCGGGCAACACGGTATCGAACCTGTCGTCGTCGCGGGCTTTGCGCGATGTAACGGAAGCGCGCGGCGGCTGTTACTTTGCTTCGGCTGTGGGCGAAGTGAATGTGGTAGCCGAAATGAAACGGGTGCAGGCAGTCGTCGGCGGCGAAGGCAACGGCGGCGTCATTGTCCCCGACTTCCACTATGGACGCGACGCCTTGATTGGCGTGGGATTGTTCCTGTCGCACCTCGCACACAAAAAAATCGCCTGTTCGCAATTGCGCGGCAGTTACCCGGTTTATTTTACATCCAAAAATAAAGTGGAACTCACGCCGGACGCCAATATTGATGCGATATTGGAAAAAATGAAAAAACGTTATTCATCGCAACGCATTACCGGTAGCGACGGCGTACGCATTGATTTCGACAACGAAAAAAAATGGGTGCACTTACGCAAATCCAACACCGAACCCATTATCCGCATTTACGCTGAAGCGCCCACCGAAGCGCTGGCAACAGCGCTCGCAATGGAGGTCATGAATGGCATGACATAATTATCAACCAAACAAAAATAAATGAAACGAACAAAAAAACTTTCCATCCTTTGTTTCCGGAGGTGGAAGCGAAAGCCATATGCCGCTTTCGCAAGCTTGGGAAAAGTAGTTAAAATCGGCGTGATTTGCGTAGCATATTCGCTTATCACCATGCGCGCCCAACCGGCATTGGCGCAAAGCGTGCCGGGAATTATCGCCAAAGACACGCTCCGTGAACTCGACGAAGTATCCGTTACCGGCGAACGACCTCCTCAATTCCGCTCGCTGATGCACGTGGTAGCGGTCATTACCCGTAGCGACATTGAGCGGGCGGCGGTACACAACCTCCCCGACCTGCTGCGCTACGTCGAAGGCGTCGACATCCGCGCACGCAGCCCCCAAAACGTGCAAGCCGATATTTCCCTGCGCGGCGGCACTTTCGACCAAACGGTCATCCTCCTCAACGGTGTAAACATCACCGACCCGCAAACCGGACACCATTCACTCAATATCCCCGTGAATTTAGAAAATGTAGAACGCGTCGAAGTCCTGCAAGGTCCCGGCGCATGGACATTCGGTGCGGTGGCTTACAGCGGCGCAATAAATATCGTTACCGGTTTGGCGGACGCATCCGGCGCTACCATTGGACTGTCGCAGGGGATGCACAAATACCAAAACTATAATGCCGCAGGTACGGTTGCACTCAAGAAATTCCGCGCAGCCGTGTCTGCCAGTAAAAGCAAGAGCGACGGGTTCGCCACCAACACCGATTTTGACATTGATAACATTTATGCGCAACTTCGCTATACTTTGCCCAACGGCGCCATTAACGGGCAATTCGGTTATCAGGATAAAGATTTTGGCGCCAATAATTTTTACGGGCCGGAATACCCGACCCAATATGAGCATACGCGCACTTTCCTGTCAAGCCTGCAATACCACCTCGATAAACGCCGGTGGGGCGCGGCGGCTACTGTTTACCACCGGCAACACCAAGACCGGTATGAACTGTTCCACAGCAACCCTGCGCCGTGGTATGCCGGCGCTAATTATCACCGCACCGATGTGGCGGGAGCGTTGGTGCAGTTCGATTATATCAGCAAATTCGGGACAACCACTGCCGGGATGAATTTCCGGTACGAACATATTTACAGTAATAATTTGGGCGAACCTTTGGCAACGCCCGTTGCTATTAAAGGCGAAGACGCTTCCTATACCCTTGAAAAGACCCGCAACCATCTGGGCGGGTTTTTGCGGCACACACTGCACAGGCAAAAATTCCACGCCACGCTCGGTTTGATGGGCGCGGGGAACAATGCTTTCGGCTTCCGCCTGTATGCCGGCGGCAACATAGCGTATGATATTACGCCGCACTGGCAATTGGACGCCGCTGCCAGCAACAGTTACCGGTTGCCGACTTTCACCGATTTATATTACCACGCCGGCCAACAACGCGGCTCTACCGGACTGAAGCCCGAAGAAGCCATTAACGGGGAACTTGCCCTGCGCTACCGGCACGGCTACTGGAGCGCGGCTGTACTGGGATTTTTCCGTTACGGTTACCAGACCATCAGTTGGGTGTTCAAAGACGACCAGATGTGGCATGCGGAAAACATTACCAATATTGCCACCTATGGCGGAAACCTGCACATAGCCTGTGCGCCGCAACAACGGTTTTTCAAAAAGGCGGCGTTGCATTATGCCTACCTGTATGCCGACCCTGATTTAGAAGAATCCGTCAGTTATACCATTGAACAGATGAGCCACCAAATCACCGGGACATTGCAACATGGCATCTGGCGGCAACTGGCGGCAACATGGCAACTGGCGTACCGGCAACGCGCCGGCACCTACACGCCATACAACGCCGACACCGGAACGTATGCCGCCGCAGTTTCATTCGCGCCTTTTTGGTTATGCGACTTGAAAATTTATTGGGACGCCGCGCACTATACCGTCTTTGTTGAAGCGACTAATTTATTCGACCGGCAGTACTTCGATTTCGGTAACATCCCGCAGCCCGGACGGTGGCTGAAAGCAGGCATTACCGTTAAATTATAGGTGCAAACGGAGCGCGTCATTCCGACGGAATGCGTGAAGAATGAGCGCACGTAGCGGAGTAATCTGCCTTAAGAACGGCGCACGGGGAATGGGTGCAAAGCGCACAACAGATTTCCCGGCTCCGCTTCACTCTGTCCGGAATGATGGCGCTCACGGCACAAAAAAAGCCGGCTTTGGTTAAAAGCCGGCTTTATTACGAATTAGTTTTATCTATGAAGCCCCCGGTTAATTCCAGCCGGGAGTTTGGGTGAGCGTATAACCCTGCGATTTATATAAATCTATCTGGTTCTTTCCTACAGGCGACAAATATACCCTGTCCGTAAAATCATCCCTGTCGGCTACGTCTTCCGGCAAGTAATAGCCGACCATGTCGGCGGCATTGCTGCCGTTGAAGGTAACAATCGTCCCGTCGGCTTTCTGCACTTTGGTGATACCTATTTTCGTGTTGCCGACCAATTCGGGGATTTCTACCGGAATATCCACCCAAATACCTCTCAGGATGTCCGGTTTTTGGGTACCTTTCATGTAGTTGAGTTTCTTCCAGCGTTTGATGTCTAACAAACGCGACGGCTCCCCGTACAATTCCATGCGGCGTTCACGGCGGATTTCCCAAACCAGTTGCGGAACGTCTGTGTCGCGCGTGGGGTCATTGGGTAAAGCTGCCAACGACAAATGGGGCGTCTTCACCACGCCTTTGTTTATGGCTTCCGTATCCAGCGGCCGGTCGCGCAATTTGTTTATGGATTTATCAATGTCGGTTTGTGTAACCGCTGCGCCACCCAACTGCGCCAATTCTGCTTTGGCTTCTATCCAGTTCAACAGGATTTCCCCATAACGGATAACCGGAGCGTCGTTGGTGTTGGTGTTACTCGTGTATTTGGCAGGAATAGGCGGCGTCAGGCGCGGGCCGGTTCTGTCCACAAATTTGGTGGTGAACAGTAAGGCGGCGGCTTTGATATTCAACTGGTCAAAGAAAGAAGCTTCAAAACGCGGGTCGCGGGTTTTGATTAAATTTTGCAGGTCGAATTTACCGGCGTCCGCCACCGTTGACGCTTGCCAAACTTGCCCGTCTTTGCAGATAAACGCTTTCACTACATCCAAATTTGCCGACTGGTCTTGCGCTTCGTATGCGCAGTTATAAGAAGCTACGCAGTGCATGACCAAAGTGGCTTCATAATGCCGGTACATGATACATTCCGTATTTCCCGCCAAGCTTTCAGAACCGAAAAGTGTACGTAAATCCGTAGCGATGTCGTATTTGCCCGAATTTATCAAATAATCGGAAGCTTCAACTGAAAAGTCCAGGAATTTCTTTGCACGCGTGGCGTCATTATTATGGTATTTCTGCCATGTGCCTTCAAACAGCATCCACCGCGAAATAAAAGCTGCCGCTACATACCGGTTCAAGTACTGGCTGCCGTCGGCTTCGCGGAGGTTTTGGAGGACGTATTTAAACTCGTTATACACGTTGTCCATAACTTCGTTGCGGGACGTGCGGTCTTTGTAGAGGATGTCCTTCTCAGCCGTAGAAAATTCCTGTTCATAATAAGGCACATCGCCAAACACGCTTACCAGCCGGCAATAGTCCAATGCTTTGAAGAATCGCGCTACCGCCAGCCAGTGGTTCGTAGCTTCATCCGTGAGGATACCCTGCATCTTTGTTTCGATACGGTTAATCATCAGGTTGGCTTTCCGTATCCAGCCGAAATACCATGTAGGACCGGCGTATTGCGTCAACCATGCCGCACCGGTAGTCGTGGCGGCATTAGAACCCCTGGAAGAGGGTACGCTAACTTCAAACAAGGATTGTACATTTTTAGTAACAACGTCGTCGCTGAAAGTGTAACCTTTGAAATGGGAATAATCCAATGTCCAGCTGGAATTGTATCCTACAAAGAACTGGGCATAAAATTCATTGGCGAACAGGCGCAAATTGCTTTCTTGAAACCAGTAGGACTCGTCGTCCGGGCTGTTGAGTTGCGGACGGTCAAGCAGGTCATTGCAATTCCAGCAAAGGAACAGCGGCAATAGCGCAAGGAACAGTATTGTTTTTTTCATTATCATATTATTTTTCATAATTCGTTTTTTTAGAAAGTTAATTGAATGCCGAACGATACGTTTTTGAACATGGGCGCGCCCACGCCGGTACGGTTGGAATTATAGTCTGTTGTATTCCACATCGAATAGCTGGTTATTACTTCGGGGTCAACAGGCAAGCCGTTTAAGTGGTCAAACGTTAGGATATTTTCCAATGCCAAATACACGCGCGCCTTGCTCAAATAGATTTTGCGCGTCAGGTGTTCCGGCAACGTATAGCCCAGCGTGATGTTCTTTAATCGCAAATACGCCATATTTAACAAATAACGGTCTTGCACCTGTGTATTGTTAATGGTGCTATTGCCGTATGCTACAGCGTTGATACCATACGGGCGGGGATAGAAGGCGTCGGTGCGGTCTTCGCGCCAAAAATCGCCGGCGATAGCTTGCGCCATCGCACCGTCCGACGGGTTATAACCGGGGATGACCAATGCGCCGTCGCCCCAGATTTCCCGTTTGCCCACCCCTTGGAAGAACACGGATAAATCGAAGCCAAAATAATCTGCGCCTACGCGGAAACCATACTGGTAGCGGGGCGTCGAATTACCGATAATAACCAAATCACCCGGGTCGTCTTCCGTGCCGCTGCCATTGGTAATCCGTCCGTCGCCGTTCTGGTCTTTGTATTTCACGTCGCCGGGACCAAACCGGAAATTGGCGGAATTTTGTACGAATACTTGGTACACCGGGTCAGCGCCTTTGAGTTTATTCATGGTTTTGCCGTCCACTACAATGGTTTGAATAGTGCCGTCGGAATTGTATTCAAAGTCGCCGGACTGGTACAGCCGTTCGGTTTGGTAGCCCCAAATATCGCCGTAGCGTTTTCCCATATAGAATGCCGAAGAGCTGGTAACGGTTTTTGTAGCTTCTTCGGGGTAGCCGGTAATATCGGTAACAGCATCCGAGAAAGTAGCCATGGCGTTTATTCCAAAACCGTTGGCAAATCGGTGGTTAAAGTCCACCGTTATTTCCCAGCCTTGCGTACGCAGTTCGCCGTAATTGCCCACAGAGGGGGCTGCGCCAAAAGCTTGCGGCAAGGAAACGCCGGGGGTAATCATATTCCGGGTATAGCGCTGATACCAGTCAAACGTAACGCCTAATTCATTGTTCAGGAAACGGGCGTCTACGCCGAAGTCCAGTGTTTCAAAATCCTGCCACGTGATATTGCCGTCTACCATGCCCGGCGTAGCATATTGCGTAAACCGGGTAGCGCCGTCCAGCCAGGAGGTATTGCCGGAGGACAGCGTAGGCACATACAGGCTGGAAGAAACGGACTGGTCGCCGATAGTTCCCCACGATCCCCTGAATTTTAAGGCGCTCAAAGCAGGTTTAGCCCATTCCATAAAGGCTTCTTCGCTGGCGCGCCAGCCGGCGGAGAACGAGGGGAACCAGCGCCATTTCAAGTCGGTGGGGAATTTGGACGTACCGTCGTACCGCAAATTGGCTTCCAAAAGGTATTTGTCCTGGAACGCATAGTTAATACGTCCGAAGAACCCGGCGGTAGCGTCCCAGTAGGTTTTCCCGCCAACTGTTTGCGTGCCGGTAGCCATATCGAACTGCGGATTTTCCGGATTGAATAATTCCGTCCGTTGCGCCCAGTGGCTTTTGGTATCCGATTTCACGATGTTTAACCCCGCCATAAATTTTAATTGATGCACGTCCGCCAATGCGAGGTTGTAGGTCGTGTACAGGTTAAAAGTATGCTGTTGCTTGTTTTCCGACTCGCGGCGGATATGGTCGGGATTGCTGCCTTTTGCGGTATAAGTAGTATAGGGCAAGTCGTAAGCCGGCATGGCGCCCGGAGCGCTGGCGGCTACCACGTCGCCGTTGTCGTTTACATAAACCTGGTTACCGGCGGCGTCTTTCCTAAGCACGGCAGCCGACCACGAATCGGCGGCGGTATAGCGCGTACCGGGACGGTTCCACAAATACTCATTGTTGGCAAAGGTATAATCGCCGTCCAGCGTCCAGTTATTCGTAAAGTTCAGCGTAAAGCCCAAGTTCACGTTCATGTAATTGTTTTGCTGCGAAGCCGTATTTGCTTGTGCAGCTTCGGATGCCGGGCTTCGGACAAGGTAACCTTCTTCGGTAATGCCGAACGGTTGCAGTGGTCCCCAACGGTAAATATACAGCCAGGGGTCGGCAGTAGTGGAATTAGTGATATACGGGTAACTTTTGGTACGTTGGGAAAACAATAATCCGGCACGCACCGTCACATACTTGTTAATGTCCGAGCTGATTTTTGCCGTCGCATTGTAACGCTTAAAATCGTCCTGCTTCGCCGTTTTCATCAAGCCCTGCTGGTCGAAATAACCCAAGCCGATATTGTATTTCACATTACCTGCCATTCCATTGACCGATAAATTATGGGTTTGGGTAGGCGTCCATTCTTCAATCATATAGTCATACGAATCATACAGGCGAACGCCGCGTTTAGCGCTTGCGTCTACATACCAGTCCCGCCCGTACAGTATCGGGTCGTCGGCAGTGATGGTGTTCCCGTATTTTTCTACCCATTTTTTCGACCGTTCATAACTTTCGCGGTTGATAGTCCAGAATGCGCCGGCGCTGCTCGTGCCGACCCTTTCAAGCGCCGCCATAGTATATTCTAAACCGTCGATAGTAGCCATGTCAATATCTTTGGCTACTTTCGCCCATGCAAAGTTGTTGGAATAGGTTACGGTTACACGGTCGGTGGCAGTTCCTTTTTTCGTCGTAATCAAAATAACGCCCAGCGCCGCTTTTGCGCCGTAGATAGAAGAAGCCGCCGCATCTTTCAGCACGCTGATAGATTCAATATCGTCGGGGTTCACGAGCGAGATGCTGGGTATTTCCACGTTATCCAGCAAAATCAACGGGGCGGAGCTGGCGGTAGAGTTGATAGAAGCTATTTGCCCGCGAATCCTGAACACCGGGTCGGAGCCTACTTCGCCGCTGGGCACCACAATCGACAATCCCGGCACCGCGCCTTGCAAACTGCGACCGACGTCGGAAATGGGACGGCTATCCAGCGTTTTTTCTACATCCACTGTGGCTACCGCACCGGTGAGGTTCTGCCGTTTCTGCGAGCCGAAACCTACGATCACCACTTCGTCCAGCACCTGGCTGTCTTCCTGCAATACAATCCGCACGGAAGAGGCAGCGCCTACCACGTACGATTGCGTTTTGTACCCCAGGAACGAAATGTTCAACGCCGCGCCTTCGCGTACGGTAATGGAAAATTTCCCGTCCACATCCGTCATCACGGCATTGGTTGTTCCCCTTTCGGCAATGGAAGCGCCAATAATCGATTCCCCTTTGGCATCGACCACCGTTCCGGCGAGGGTTTTTGTTAGTTCTTGTGCGTTTGCCGGTGCAATACCGCACATCCACCACAGGCATACGCCTGCGACAAGGCACACTCTTTGGAAGAGCCTGCTGCTTGATTTCCTTTGTTTTTTAAATTCCATAGATAAGGTAATTTTGGTTAATAAAAATTGAATAGTGATAATTATTGGTATTATCCAGTAATTTAATTTCCGGAATTTTTTCGCGCCAGTAACCCAGTTTAAGGCGGGGTATGTAAAATTCATGTGGATTTGCGCCGTATTCATATAAATTTGTACCAAAGTCAGGCGCTTTTACGCCAAAGTCAGGCGCTTTTGCGCCAAAGTCAGGCGCTTTTACGCCAAAGTCAGGCGCTTTTACGCTAAAGTCAGGCGCTTTTACGCCAAAGTCAGGCGCTTTTGCACCAAAGTCAGGCGCTTTTACGCCAAAGTCAGGCGCTTTTGCACCAAAGTCAGGCGCTTTTTCGTTAAAAAAGTAGGGATTATGGTAGGTTGCGGTCATTTTCCGGTTTAGATTAGTGGAAATTTGTTTATAAAAACAGGCAAGCAGTCAAATTTTTTGCATTTATCAGTGATGATTGTTTAATACCTAATTTTAACTATACCAGTCAAAATCGGCAAACGGCTAACGGCTAACGAACAACGGATTAGCAGGAAATGCAAGGAAATGGGGGACGAATTTGAGGAAAAAACCGGAAAAAAACGTGCAAAAAGAAAATGACACAAACTACTCCAAAAGCCTAACAATATCAACAGTTAGCGAAAGGATAAGAGCGGACGAAAAAGGGGATGAAAAGTAGTTTTTTTACAAAAAAAAAATTAACCGGAAAGATGAATTAACCGGAAAATCAATAATAAACGAATAAATTATACCACAAGGGCGAAT
>JAITKG010000149.1 GCA_031278495.1 Prevotellaceae bacterium
GCCGCTCCGGTCGGAATGACGCGCCCCGTGTACCGCGCGAAGCCTGCCGCGCTCCGTTCTCCGAAAAAGTAGTATTTTTGCATCATTATTTTTTACGCTAATGAAAACTGTCGGCTTGCTTTCGGATACGCATCATTTTTGGGATGAGAAACTGCGCTGTTTCTTTCAGGAGGTAGATGAAATATGGCATGCCGGCGATATTGGTTCGCTTGCGGCAGCCGATGAAATAGCGGCGTTCAAACCGTTGCGCGCCGTATATGGCAACATCGACGGCGCAGATGTCCGCAGCGTTTATCCTGCCATGCAACGTTTCACCGTAGAGGGTGTGGAGGCGCTGATGACGCACATCGGCGGCTATCCGGGACGCTATGAACCTGCCGTACTCCGGGAACTGGTAAAAAAACCGCCGCAATTGTTCATATCCGGGCATTCGCATATTTTAAAAGTAATGCACGATAAAAAGTTCGACCTGCTTCACATTAACCCCGGAGCTGCCGGTATATATGGCTTTCACGCCGTACGCACCGCCGTGCGCTTTACGCTCGGCAACGGTAACATATCCGGATTAGAAGTAGCGGAATGGAAGAAGATGAAGATGTGAAGATGTGAAAATGTGAAGATGTGAAAATGTGATGATGTGAAAATGTGATGATGTGATAATATGAAAATGTGGCTGGCGATTTTAACCTTTAATCATTTAACCCTTAACGCAGGATATGTTTACAGTTTATGAAGCAGCGGTAGATTATTTGTTCGGGCGATTGCCGATGTATCAAGCCATCGGGAAAGCGGCGTACAAAGCCGATTTGAAAACGCCGGAAACATTGGATAAATATCTCGGGCGTCCACATCGTAAATTTACAAGCATTCATGTGGCAGGCACCAACGGCAAGGGTTCCGTATCGCACATACTGGCGGCGACCTTGCAGGCGGCGGGTTATACGGTTGGATTATATACTTCGCCGCACCTGAAAGATTTCCGCGAGCGTATAAAAATCAACGGTACTCCTGTCTTTCCGGCTGATGTACTCTCTTTCGTCAATGAACATTATGAATGGATAGAAAAAAATCAGGCGTCGTTTTTTGAGATGACCACTGCGCTGGCATTCGATTATTTTGCCCGCCGCAAAGTAGATATTGCCGTCGTGGAAACGGGCATGGGCGGGCGGTTAGACGCAACAAATATCATCCGTCCCGCATTGTGCGTTATTACCAACATCGGATTAGACCATACGGAACATCTCGGCGGCACACTTGAAGCGATTGCCCGCGAGAAAGCAGGCATTATTAAATGGCGCACGCCGGTAATAATCGGCGAAACTTTACCGGAAACGGAACACGTATTCCGGGAAACGGCAAGGAAGCAAAAAGCCCCGCTGCTGTTTGCCAAAGACTGCGTACATGTAATGCCCGACGGCGTGTACGGACAGCGACAACATTTCATCGTACAGTTCGCCGACGCACCGCTTGCCACCCTCCGCGTAGCGGTGGACTTATTGGGCGAATACCAGCAGTACAATGTGCAGGCGGCATTGGCGGCATTGGAAACGCTACGTTCGCTTCCTTGCCGCGTGTCCATTCCTACCGGCAACCTCCTTTACGGCATGGAACACGTCGCCCAACTTACGGGTTTACGCGGGCGGTGGGAAATACTGGAACATAACCCGCTTGTCATTTGCGACGCCGGACACAATGCACACGGATTACGGCACAGTTTGAAACAATTGGCGGAAACGCCGCACCACCGCCTGCACATAGTCTTTGGCGTGGTGGCAGACAAAGATTTGTCCGCCATATTGCCCCTGTTTCCGCGTGATGCATTGTATTATTTCACCCAAGCCGACTTGCCACGCGCCCTTGATGCTGCTGACCTTGCGGCGCAATGCCACGCTGCCGGGCTTTACGGCGAAATTGTTCCCAATGTACGCGAGGCATTGTCCCTTGCCAAAAGCCGCGCCACTCCCGCCGACGTCATTTTCGTAGGCGGCAGTAATTTTGTGGTCGCGGAAGTGATTTAATGGATTTACAAATTTACGGATTTACAGATTTAACGGATTGCGCTTATATAATCCGTAAATCCGTAAATCCCGGAATTTTTAAATTTTTAAATCTTGAAATCTTTAACAGGCTTTTGCGATGGCGATAAAGTCGTCCGCCACGAGCGATGCGCCGCCAATCAAGCCGCCGGCGACGTCAGGTTGCGCAAACAGTTCTTTCGCATTCGAAGGTTTGCAGCTTCCGCCATATAAAATAGCGGTATCGTTAGCCGCTCCGCCGAATTTACCTGCCAGCGCTTTGCGGATATACGCATGTATTTCCTGCGCCTGTTCCGAAGAGGCTGTTTTGCCGGTGCCTATCGCCCATACCGGTTCGTAGGCAATAATTATTTTTGCAAAATCGGCAGGCGTTAATTTCAAAATCACTTCGTCCAATTGTTGCTGCACCACTTCAAAGTGGCGGTTGGCTTCGCGTTCCGCCAATACTTCGCCTACGCAAAAGACAGGACGCAAACCGGCGGCTAATGCCTGTTGCACTTTTTTCAATAAAATTTCATTGGTTTCGCCATAGTATCCGCGTCGTTCGGAATGACCGATAATACAATATTCCACGCCAATGGAAGCCAGCATTTTTGCCGACACTTCGCCGGTGTAAGCGCCTTTCTCTTCCGATGCGCAGTTTTGCGCCGCAACGCCGATACCCGCTTCACGCAATGGCTCCGCAAGGCAACAAAGGTGTGTAAACGGCGGCGCGACGATGAGCAATACATCGCCGGGCGTTTCATTTTTTTGGGCAATAATAGCCTTTACCAACGCTTCCCCTTCTTGAAAGGTGGTATTCATTTTCCAGTTTCCTGCTACAATTTTCTTTTGCATAATATTTTTAGTTTTGATTTTTTCCCGCGCAAAGATAACGGAAAAATTTTAAATAGATGTGTTTTTGATGTGAAGATATGAAGATGCGCCGGCGGCTGCGCCATCACTTCGCGTTTCCCAATAATTTCAGCAATTTTTGATGCAATACTATCAATTCTGTATTTGATTTGGCTAATTCTACAGTTAAGGTACTAAGGTTGAGTATTACGTTGCCCGTATTATCTTGATTGCCGGAAAAACTGTCCGGCAAGTCGCTTCTTGAAAAATTTCCCGTCATATATCCATGTCCGGTAAGTAACCATTCTAAATTTATATCCGAATAAGTAGCGATAATTTTCTCAATGGTATCCAGTGAATAAGTCCCTTTTTTGTCTAAAACGCCATTGGAAACCCCAGTTTCCATATAAAATTTTCGTTTATTTATTCCCTTATATTCAATGATTTGAAGTATTCTTCCCCGTATATTTGAGAAATTTTTCATTTTTTTTTTGGAGTTTGAGAAAATTATCTCTATCTTTGTTGCGAAATAGTGAAAGAGTTAAGAAAGGAGCGAACAAAAGTTAAATCTAATTCTGCATATGCAATATGGCGGCAAATATACTAAAAAAATACAATTTACCAAAGCACGGTTTTATTAAGGAACTGGCAGCATTGGCTGGTTGCGACCGCAATACGGTGAGAAGGGCTTTATATGATAACGCTAAAGGACCCAAGTCCGATAAAGTGCGTTTTTTATATCAACAAAAATATGAGATGTCATAAAAAAAATACATCAAAAAAATCAAATTAATTTACAATTTTTATTAAAAAAAAACAAAAAAACTATGAAGGCAAAAATTAAATTGTTGTCACTCGTTTTAGGAATTGCCCTTTCGGGAATCCTGTTCACCCAATGTGTGAAAAACGAAGAATCTGACGGCGTTCGCGCCGTGCGTGAAGGCTATGCTAATAAACTGTTAGCAGACGCCGACTACCAAAAGGCTTTGGCGGAAAAAGAACGCGCCAATGCCGAGTACATTAAACTCCAAGCCCAATGGGATAAGGCTAAAGCCGAAGCTGAAGTGGAGCTGAAAAAAGTGGAAGCCGAGCTGAAAAAAGTCGAGGTGGATTTGAAAAAAGTGGAATTGGAAAAAGAGAAACTGAACTTGGAAGAGAAAAAAGCAGCGTTGGAAGTAAAATTAGCAGAGCTTAAAAATCAACTTCTTGCTGCTCAGCAGGCGTATGCTTTGGCGTTAATTAACAATGAAACCGCTTTGATTGCTGCTAACAAGTTATTGGCAGAAGCCAAAGCAACGCTGTTGGCGTCCGACCCGAAGTTGGAAGAGTATTTGGCATTGAAGGAAAAACTGTACAATGTTGTGAACGGTCTCTATCCTCAAAAGACAGCCAAGCTGGTTGAAAAATTAGGCTTGCAAGCCGAGCTTATTGAGCTGCAATATGCCGTTAATAGCGAAAAGTTGGCTTTACTGGTGAAAGATTCCCTTAAAGCGGCGACAGATTTGGAATACGCTAAAAAACTTTTGGAAAAATACGAAAGTTTGGATGGCTTGAGCGTAGCAGCTTTACAGGGAAAAGCCGATGACGCAAAAATTGAATGGGAAAAAGCCAAAATAGCCGCCCAGGATTTGAATGTTGTTAAAACGGAAAAGGAAGGCGAACTAACGGTGGCAAATGCTGCCCTCACCCAGGCAAATACTGACTTGACGGCTATTAAGGCAAAGTTAACTTCTTCATCGTTAACTATTGTAGATTCGCTTTACTCATATACACAACTTGGCTATAATAATGGGGCTGGCAATACTAACGTTTATCCGGCGCCACTGGCTAACCTTGTTTCCAGAACGGAGGTGTCTTCCTACGGCGCTCAAAACATCCTTAACCTCGTGTCAGTGCGGCTGGCTTATTTAACAACAGCCTCTACAGCCAATCAACTTTTTAGACCTAATTACACCACGACTCCCGGTTATGATTATCCTACCAGGAAGTGGCTGGAAGATAAGATTGCCCATATTGAAAATGACCTGTTGCCGTCGGTAGCAACCGAGATTACCGACCAAAAAGCTATCATAGCCACTGCTCAAGGAAAATTTGACGCCGGCAAAGAAGCATGGGAAGAGGCAAAAGAAAGCTATCTGGGAGCTGTAAGCGGAGTGAATACCGCTGTAGAC
>JAITKG010000110.1 GCA_031278495.1 Prevotellaceae bacterium
GACATGCCGATACGTTTCCTGCCTATCCGCTGGGATAAGCTGATAAAAAAATTGATCCATTCGCAGGAAGCCGGCATGACGAAAGCCATCACGTTTGAATTTTCACACTTTATGAGTCCAAATTCGGCTTACCGGCAAGCTGGAAATTTATACAACATATACATGGAACACTTTTTAAAATAATTGACTTAGTCAGTCAAAAACGGCGTACGACTCATGGCTTACAGTCAACAGATTAACGACGCTAAGAAAAACAGGCGGGACGAATTTGAGGAAAAAAGCGGAAAAAAACGCGCAAAAGGAAAATGACAGTAACTAGAAGAAAAACCTAATAAAATCAACCATTGTAGAAAGAATAAGAGCGGACGAAAAAGGGGATGAAACAGGTTATTTTTTACAAAAAAGAAATTACCGACAAACGATAAAATAAATTGAATGCCAATAATAAACGAGAGGAATACAATATAAAGGACAAATGAAGTAGCCTTCAAAAAAAAGTAACTGGCAATAAATAACTTAATGGAAATTTTGACTGACTAAGTCAATTATCAGGAGCGGAAAAAATATAAACCAAAACAATATAAACTATGACTAAAAACAACCCAAAAAAAAACAAAGCAGTGGTAAATTTTTACCTGTTAAATGATTATTATTAACCTATATTTTTGATTATGAAAATGTTTAAAAAAACAGAAAAATCAAGGAACCGGCTTTCGAAAAAAGCAGGTTTTCTGGCAGGTGTATTCCTGCTATCCATGTGGACGGTTCTACCGCTCCATGCGCAAACGCAAACGATAACAGGCACAGTGGTTGATGCAAAAGGCGAAACAATCATTGGCGCCAGTATCATTGTCAAAGGGACAGCTGTTACAACCCTGTCCGATGCATCCGGCCGGTTTGCCATACAGGCGCCCCCCAGTGCAACGATTGTAGTGTCTTTACTTGGCTATCATCCACAGGAAATTCCTGTTGGCAACCAAACCACACTGCATGTAATCTTGGAAGAAGATATGCAACAATTGGAAGAAGTGGTGGTAGTTGGTTACGGAACGCAAAGAAAAGTCAGTATCACCGGCGCGGTTTCCCAAATAGAAGGAAACGAACTGCTCAAAGCGCCTGTTACCGGCATCACCAACCTTTTAAGCGGCAGAATTGCCGGGATCATCAGCTTGCAGCAGTCGGGGCAACCGGGTTCCGATGACGCCAGCTTGCTGGTGCGCGGCGGCACGGCAAAGTACGTAGTAGACGGTATCGAACGTAATTTTTCGGAGATTGACCCGAACGATATTGCCTCAATATCGGTATTGAAAGACGCCTCTTCGGCGGCGGTGTACGGCTTGAACGCCGGCGCGGTGATTATTGTAACCACTAAACGCGGGCAGGTAGCGCCGTCGAAAATTACTTTTACTGCCTCCTACGGGGTGAGTATGAACACCGAAATGTTGCAGTTGCTCGACGGACCGCAGTATGCCTACTGGTATAACAAGGCGCGGGTGATGGACGGCGACACCCCCGTATTTTCGGAAGAACATGTACGTAAAATGCTTGCCGGCGAAGGCGGTTGGGGCAATACCAACTGGTATGAAGAAACGTTTGGCGTAGGCAGTAATGCCCAATATAATGTAAATGCGTCCGGCGGTACGGAAAATATTAAATATTTTGCGTCGCTGGGCTATTTCAACCAGACGGGGAATGTAAGCAATTTCAACTACGACCGGTTTAACCTGCGTTCCAATATCGACGCCAAAATTGCAAAATATTTGACGTTGACCTTTGACGTGAGCGGGCGTATTGAAAACCGCGAACGGGCTACATGGAGCAGCGACCCTACTGTAGGCAGCAACATTGCCCAGCAGGCTGTACGCGCATTGCCGTTTGTGCCAATGGAATGGAACGGCTTGCCGGTGGCGACGCCTACGGCGAGTTCTATTGTGAGCCCGCTGGCAAGCTCCTCTACGGATGCGGGCTACCGGACGGACAAGAGCAATATCCTGCAAACCAACCTGGCATTGAATTATGACGTGCCGCACCTGAAAGGGCTAAGCGCCCGTTTTGCGGTGGCTTACGACTATACCGACGGCATGTCTAAACAACTTACCGTTCCCTATGATGTGTACCGCGCGGTATTACCTTCTTCTCCAACCGGCGATATTTCTTATACAAAGACGCAATTTCAGACGCCCGGCGACGCCGCCCTGACGGAAGGCGCCACACGGAGCGCCACGCTCACTACCAACACCAGCCTGAAATACGAAAATAAATTTGGACTGCACAACATTACTGCGCTGGCGCTCATGGAAACGCGGCAAACCACCGGCAATGCGTTTAGCGCCTCGGGCGCCGGTTTTGATATTATTGCGCTGGACGAATTAAGCAGGGCGTCTATTGCAGAGAAGACGTCTGTTAGCGGTTCGAGCGACCAGTCGCGGTATGCCGGCTTTTTAGGACGGGTGAATTACAGCTACGCCGACAAATACCTTGCCGAAGTAACCATGCGGTATGACGGTACGTATCAATTTGCGGGGCGCAATATCAGCGGCGCCCGGTGGATAACGACGCCGGCCGCTTCGCTGGGTTGGCGCATGTCGGAAGAAAGCTGGTTTAAAAACGCCTTGCCGTTTG
>JAITKG010000132.1 GCA_031278495.1 Prevotellaceae bacterium
TCGGCGCTTCGTCTTCAATGAATGGATTCCATCCATTACATAATTTCTCATTTACATCAATAACAAGTTTTCGCGCCACAAGCCGGCGTTGCGTAACGGAACGGATACGGTTAAGTTTAATTTTCTTCCGGCGCAGTTGCCCGGTGAGCGGGTAAATTGCGTAATACGACACAAACCATTCTTTGCCTTCCGTCAGGCGGGCGGGTATATACGCGAGGCTTGATTTTTTTGGTTGAAGTATGGACATTTTTTTTTTACACTTTTTTGAAGCAGTTTTCAAAAAGCGTAAAAAATTGTTGTCTCGTTTCTGTCCCGAAATTTCCCCTACATTTGCTACATACGTTGCTATTCGCGGCTTTCAGAACTTTCAGCGGAGAGGGAGGGATTCGAACCCCCGGAAGCTCTCACTTCAACGGTTTTCAAGACCGCCGCAATCGACCACTCTGCCACCTCTCCTGTTTTTGAGGGTGCAAAGATACAATCTATTTTGAAAATTTGAAAATTATTATTTGACCAGTTCGTTAAAGTCCGCTTCCAGCGGTTTGTTATTGATGAAGTCGTATAATGCAATTTGCCGTAACAAATAATAGTAATTCCAATAATTGCGCAAGGCGCTTACAAAATTTTGCTGCGAGCGGTCGCGGTCTGTCTGCGCATTGTTCATGTCGGTAATTGTGATTTTGTCAATGAGGAACCGCGCTTTGGACGCTTCATAGCGTTTCTGCGCCACCGTGTCGGACTTGGCGGCGATGTTGAACTGTATTTCCTGCATGTTAAATTGCCGTACTTTCAGCACTACATCCTGTTCAAAATCCGCCAATGCCTGGTCAATCGTCGTTTGCGCCACCTGTTGGTTAGACTTTGCCATGCGTACGCGCCCTTTGCCGCGCCCCCAGTCGAGAATAGGCACTTGCAGCGAAATACGCACTGTTTCCATATCCACAGGATTTTGGTAAGCAGCCACAAAGTCGTCCGCCTGTTGGTTGAGCCCAAATGAGAGGTTAATGTCGGCTTGTAATCCGGTATTTGCTTTTTCCTGCGCTACCTGTTTTTCCGCTTCTATCAATTGCCGTTGATAATTGAGCAGGTCGGGATTATTTTTTCGCGCCCACACCATCACCTCTTCCAGATCAAGGATGGCTTTGGGTACTTTTGTGGGCAAGATAATAGCGATCGTCACCAGTTCGTTGAAACCAAGAAAAGAGCGCAAGCGGTTTCGGTAAGTATCCACATCCAGTTGCGCCTGATTCAGCGAAGAGCCGGCGTTCAGGTAATTCAGTTCCGATTGCAGCAAATCGTTTTCGCCGATTGTCCCGATATTATAGCGTCCCTGCGCGATTTTGTGCAACGTGTCGTTATTGGCATAGTTAAATTCGGCAATAGCCAAATTCTGTTGGGCGGAAGCAAGCTCAAAGAAATACTGGATAGCGCGCAGCGAAATACCTTCCATTTGTTTCAGGTAATTCCGTTTGGCTTCTTCATAGCGCAACGGCTCAATTTTACGGTCCCATTTCCATTCGTTCATGCCGAAAATGGATTGACTCAAATTGATGCTGATAGGCGTTGTCCGGTAGGAATCGCCCTGGTATTGGTCAAAACTGTTTAAAAACCGGTCTTGCCGATCCAAAGACGATTGTATCGAAACCACCCCGCCGGTAGGTAAATTCTGCGAAAGGGAAAGCGTTCCGTTAATCTGGCTGATAAAACTCGGCACATACATGGTTATTTGGCTGCCGGAGGTGTCTACCAAATCCAGTGTCGCATATTGGTGAGAAAAATTGGGAAGGCTTGCCGAAAAATTTAGCGACGGCAACTGGCTTGCACGGTAGGAACGGTACTGCCAGTAGCTTGCTAAATAAGTATTCCTTGTGAGGATGGCTTCGGGCGATTGCTCCTGCGCCAGATTCAAAACCTCTTCCAGAGTGTACGTATAATTGTATTTTTGTAACGATTGCGCCACCGCCTGGCAGACGCTGCAAATAAGGATTAGAAAAATTAGCCGTTTCATTACACAGTATATTTTTATGTTCATCTGCAAGTTTAGATTATTCATACCTTAGTGATTCTATCGGGTCGCGGTCGGACGCCCGTTTGGCAGGCGAATAGCCGAAAATCACGCCCACTGCCGCCGATACGCCGAAGGCAATTACGACAGAGAAAAATGAAATGAGTATTTTTATGTCAAATACTTTTTCAATAATCAGCGACAAGCCAACGCCGAGCAGCACGCCAATAGCGCCTCCCGTAACGCTTATCAGGATAGCTTCGGACAGGAACTGCGCTACAATGTCCTGCTTTTTGGCGCCGATAGCCAGCCGCGTCCCTATTTCCTTGATACGCTCCATGACTGAAGCGAACATGATGTTCATAATCCCGATACCGCCTACCAGCAAAGAGATGCCGGCAATAGCGCCCAGCACAATATTAAAAATATCTTTGGTGCGCTGCTGTTGTTTTAACAGCAGTTCCGGCACGGTGATTTCATAGTCCTTTACTCCCTGATGCCGCCGCAGGAGCATACGCCCCAATACTTCTACCGCCGAGTTGATTTGTTCGGTTTCTTTCACCTGTACAATAATCCGGTCGAGCTGGTGATAGTTGGAACTTCCCGCTTCTTCGGTGGATGAAGCGGACGACTGCCTGATCGTTATCCTGCCGCCACTGATCCTGACGCTGGTCGCGGTTTGCCCCTGCATCGTATTTACCAGCGCGCGGTTTTGGTAGCGCATCAACATGGTTTTAATCGGGATGTACACATTGTCGTTATTCATGTTCACGCCGGCATTGTCGAAAGTAGAGGTTGTGGTTACCTGGCTTTTTTCAAGCACGCCCGTTACGCATAGCCAAATGCCGCCGAATTTAATGTATTCCCCGATGGGGTTTTCATTATTGAATAATTTGGTTTTTACATTATGCCCGATGACGCACACCGGCAAGCCATGTTCGTTTTGGTATTGCGTAAAATAAGTGCCATCCGATAATCCTAAATTATACAAATGGAAAAAATCGGTGGACACCGCTAAAATCTTTGCCGGATACCGGATGCCGCCATGTACGACAAAAGTATTGACGGATACTTCGGGGCTTATCCGTTCCACATCCGGCAATACGCTTCGGATGGCTTCCGCGTCGGCTAAGGTAAGACCTGGTGAATATTTCCGCGTTTCCTTTTCCCCGCTTTCCTCCGAAGCGCCTTCGCCGGCTACATCTTCCGTAGGGATAATAACAATATTATTTACGCCCACCATTTTAATTTGCTCCAGAATTTCCTGCTGTGCGCCGTTCCCGATAGCCAGCATGCTAATCACGGCTGCCACGCCGAAAATAATACCCAACGCCGTAAGCATGGATTTGAGCTTATTCCCCATAATGCTTTCAATGGCGATATGGATGTCGTGCAGATATCTGTTGAAGAAAAACATATCCGGAGCGGGTATTAGTTATTAACTGTACCGGGCGTTTGCGTACCGGAGGGAACAGGGGCGGCTACGGTATCCCTTCTTCCTGCGTTTTCCCTTCTTACGCCGCCATTTCCAAATGCCGGTCTTCTACGGACGTTCTGTTCTTGCCCGTTTAGTTGCGGCGGCGGCTGTTGCATCATTTGCTGCATCATTTCTTGCATCTGTTCCATCTTTTTCTGTTCCTGCTCCGCTGCTTCCCGTTGTTGTTTTTCTTCGGCTTCTTTCTTTTCTTTCACGCGCTGTTTCAGTATCTCGATATATTCCGCTCCGGCAAGTTTAAAGTTTCCGGCATTTTCCGGCAGCGACAAATAGATTTCATCGCCTTCCTTCAGCCCTTGTTCTACCACGCGGAAATTATCATTCATTTCGCCGGGCACAACTACCTGTTTAACGCCGTTGGCACGATAAACATATACCAGCGTGTCCGTGCCGAACAAGGCTTCCAGCGGGACGTACAACACATCGTCAAAGGAAGCGGTGATGATTTTATTGGAGGTGGTCATGGACGGGCGCAAAATCGGGTCGCTTTCATGCACGCGCACGATCACTTCAAATACTTTGGCGTCGGCATTTTTAAGTTGTTCGCCCACATTGGAAACTTCGGTAATGACGCCGGTATATTGTTTTTCGGGAAAGGCGTCCACGCCGATGCGCACCGGTTGCCCTATTTTGATTTTACTGATGTCTATTTCGTTCACGTAGGTTTTCGATTCCATCACCGACATATCGGGAAGCGTGGCAATCACGGGATCAAAGGGAGAAATACTCGACCCGACTTTGCGTTTGTCGCCGCCCCATTCGCGGTAATAAATCACCATGCCGTCATTAGGTGCATAAATAGTAAACTGGTCTAAGACTGTCAGCAAATCCTGCAATTCCCGCTCTTTCTGATACAGGTTGATGAGTACGTCTTTAATCTGTCCTTCGGCTTGCGCTTCCTTGAGGGTATAGTTTTGCAATTCCTGCTGGTAGGCGCGTTCTGCGCGTTCAAGGTTATTTTGCGCTTGCCGCTGGGTTGCCGGCGGCTCGTAGATCGACTGCTCTACGGCTATATGTTTTTCTTCCATGTCAAATTTCAGGTTGACCAGATTATCCCGGATACCGCGCAGGTTAAGGGAAGTATCAAGCAACGTACGTTCCAGTTGCGCGCGTACTTTTTCCACTTCGTCTTCCAGGTCTTTTTTCCGGGAATCAGCGGCAGTGCGGTCAAGCGTTGCCACATAGTCGCCTTTTTTGACTACTTTCCCTTCCGGCACCAAATCCTGGATTTTTATTTCCTGAATACGCATACTGCGCGCACGCAAACCTTCCGGTCCTTCTATGCGTTCCATGCTTTGCGCTTTCAACTCGCCGGTAGTCGCTATGACGACCTCAAAAGACCCGCGCTGAACCTCCACTTCCTGTTCTACTACGGCGTTGCCGGAAGAAAAACCAACTACCCAAATGAGGAGCGCTACAATAACTGCTCCTGCGATGATAAACCATTTTTTCTTTTTCATTGTCTATGTATAAATAGGATTGAACGTGCGAAGATACAAAAAATCTTTTCAATAGCATAATTTTTTTTTACATCGCGTAAAATAATTTATGGTAAATGTAACATCACCTCCCATGAATGACAAATATGACAAGGATATTGCGCCATGAAAATGCCTCTATTCCAGACAGGATAACCGTTATATTTATTATTTAAACCTGCTTTTTGAAAACAAAGCCGAATATATTTTGGTATCTCTAATTTTTTTATTACCTTTGCAACCCTTTTTACAAAAAAAATATTAACAAAAACAAACAGAGTCATGTTAAAACAGTACGAAACCGTTTTCATTGCAACTCCCGTTTTATCTGACAGCCAGGTAAAGGAAGCGGTAAAAAAGTATCGTAACTTCATCACCGAAAACAAGGGGGTGATTGTGCACGAGGAAGACTGGGGTATGAAAAAGCTGGCATACCCGATTCAGAAAAAAACCACCGGTTTTTATCACTTGTTCGAATTTCAAGCGGAGCCTTCATTCATCGAAAAATTGGAAGTGCAGTACCGCCGCGACGAACGTATTATCCGCTATTTAACGTTCAGCATGGACAAACATGCCGTAGCGTATGCCGAAAAACGCCGCACCGTGCGCGCCGAGAAGAAAGCAGAAAAAACCTTTAAGAAAGAGGAGGAATAACCATGAGTACACCACAACAATCATCCAATGAAATTCGTTTTTTAAATCCGCCGACCGTAGATTTAAAGAAGAAAAAATATTGCCGCTTCAAGAAAGCCGGCATCAAATATATAGATTATAAAGATGCGGATTTTTTGAAAAAATTCTTGAACGAACAAGGCAAAATTTTACCGCGCCGCCTCACCGGCACATCGTTGAAATTCCAGCACAAGGTATCGCAAGCGGTGAAACGCGCACGCCACCTGGCGCTGTTGCCCTACGTAACCGATTTGTTGAAATAATTTAGCGGAGGAAAAGTATGGAAATTATCTTAAAACAGGACGTCTCTAATTTAGGACTTAAAGACGACATCGTAACGGTGCGTAACGGCTATGCTACGAACTTTCTTATCCCGAAAGGCTATGCGATATTGGCTACTGCTGCGGCAAAGAAAGTACATGCCGAAAACGTGAAACAACGCGCGCACAAAGAAGCAAAACTGCAAGAAGCTGCGCGGGCATTGGCGACGAAACTCGAAGGAGCTACCGTTGCCATTGCAACAAAAGTGAGCAGCACCGGAAAGATTTTCGGTTCTGTTAATAACATTCAAATTGCGGAAGCCCTTGCCGCCAAAGGTTTTGAAATTGACCGCCGGCAAATCAGCATTATTGGCGAAGACAATGTGAAAGAAGTAGGCGTTTACGAAGCCGAAGCAAAATTGTACCGCGACATTAAGGCACGCTTCAAATTTGAAATTATTGCAGAATAGTTGTAAATAAAATAAAGTAAAAAAGCCGGCGATACCGCCGGCTTTTTTTTGTTACGAAATCAAAATAAAATTTGCAATTAAAAAAATTAGTTTTATATTTGCAGCGTTAATAACATGCTCTTTGAAATAATAAAAAAGATATTGTAAAAATATCGCTTTGACTTTTATTCTACGAGTTATTAGAAATCGGGAAAATTTCAACCACGTACGAATATAAGTAAGAGCAACCGCTTCAAGAGTGGATGTGTGTTGTTGTACTTATTTACGTGGTGGGTTTCCCGAACCTCTAATAACGATAAGTACTATGCTCATTTCCACTTTTAGCGTTTAATGAAATAAAGAAAAAATCCCGGTAAAAGTTGAAGAAATAAATTGCAGGACGAAATTTCTGCAATTATTGGCAGCGAATAAAAAATCGTAGCGAGGGGTTGTTTTATAAGAAAAAGTTTGTGTTTGTGGGTATGTGTATAAAACAATCCCAAAGCTGCAAAAAAAGGGAAGAAGCCCCCTAACCCCCAAAGGGGGAATGGGAATTAAGAATTGGCAAAAACAATGAATAAAAATTACAATAACATGAAGCTTCCTCACTCCCCCTTCGGGGGCTGGGGGGCTGCTCCTCACTCCCCCTTCGGGGGCTGGGGGGCTTCTAAAAAAAACAATTATGAAAAAAATTCTTCTTTTCTTGTGCTTGTTGCTATTGGCGGCAAGTTGCGCCACGCGAAAACAAACCGTTTCCCGCGTGGAAAATGCGCCTGTGTACTATACTGGCGATGATAAACCGGCGGCGTTTTC
>JAITKG010000007.1 GCA_031278495.1 Prevotellaceae bacterium
TGAACCGGAAAATATTCCGCAATTTGATTGTATTGTTCTTGTGATAATTTCATACCGCAAATATACAAAATTATGTGTTAACATACCCTAGTCACATTAAATAATTAGCAAAAGCCCCCCAACCCCCAAAGGGGGAGTAAGGATGCTTCATGTTATTGTAATTTTTGTTCATTGTTTTTGTCGTAAGTCAGCCGCCGCGCCGTCATTCCGAGCGGAGCGAAGCGCAGTCGAGGAATCTGCTGCAATATCTCGCTGTCCCTCCCAAACTGCCTGCGTTTGGGAGCAGATTCCTCCGCTGCGCGGCTCGTTCCTCGCCGCTCCGGTCGGAATGACGGCACGCTCCTAATCACTTAATCACCTAATCACCTAATCTCTTTTTTGCAGCTTTTGGGATTGCTTTATACGCACCCACAAACACAAACTTTTTTATAAAACAACCCCCTGCTGCAAGTTTTTATTCGCTGCCAATGATTGCAGAAATTTCGTTCTACAATTATTTTCTATAACTTTTACCGTGATTTTTTCCTTATTCCACTAATGCACCAAGAGTAGATAAGGATACTATACTTACTAAAATTCGAGGTTCTAGGAAACCCAGTTTGCAAATAAGTATAACAACCAACTCTACTCTTGATTTGGTTGCTTTTCCTTATATTCTTCTTGCAAACATGAAATTTCCTAGATTCCGAATTTTATGCAGAATAAAAGTTAAAGCGATATATTTTTAATATATCAAATCCAACATGTCAAAGAAACATAATTAATGCCGCAAATATAGAACTAATTTTTTTAATTGCAAATTTTATTTGTATTATTTTTTTTGCGGCGTTAGCCCAATTCGTAATTCTTAATTCCCCGTTCCCCCTTCGGGGGTTAGGGGGCTTCTTTCTAATCAGTCACATTAGCACATTGGCTCGTCATTCGCCCCATTTTGTACCGTCCTGTTCCAGCCCTGCCAATTGCAGCACGCGGTTGACTACGGTTTCGGTAGCGGCTTCCAACGTGGCGGGATGTTGGTAAAACGCAGGGCTTGCCGGACAAATAATGGCGCCGGCTTCGGCGAGTTGCAGCATGTTGCGGAGGTGAATTAAATTCAACGGGGTTTCGCGGGTAACTACAATCAGGCGGCGGCGTTCTTTCAACATCACGTCGGCGGCGCGCGCCAGCAAATCATTGCTGTAGCCGTTGGCTATGCGCGCCAGCGAGCCCATAGAACAAGGCGCAATAATCATCGTATCGTAATCGCAGGAGCCGGAGGCAAAGGGCGCATGAAAATCGTCGTTGGCGTAGCGGCGGAAAGGAATGGCGTCGAAAGCCCCGCTGCCCAGTTCGTGGCGGAATACCTGCTCGCCGCAACCGGTGCATACCACTGCCACGTCCACTGCCGCGCGCGCATGCAGCTTTTCCAGCAATTGTTTGGCATATACCGCCCCGCTGGCGCCCGTAATTCCTACAACAATTTTTCGCATAATCCGGCTTTAGGCGACAAAGATACAAATAAGAAGCCAATCTGTAAATTTATAGTATCTTTGCTTTATGTTTACAGGCATTGTTTATAAGCATACCGGCAGCCATTACCTGGTGAAAAATCCTGCGTGCGGCACGCTGTATGATTGCACCGCGCGCGGGAAATTGCGCCTGCACGACAACGCCACCACCAATCCCATTGCCGCCGGCGACCGGGTAGATGTAGAGCCGGTAACCGGAACTGCCGGCGTTATCGTAAAAATACATCCGCGCAAGAATTATATTATCCGCCGGGCGGTAAACCTTTCCAAACAGGCGCATATTATTGCGGCTAACTTAGACGCGGCTTTCTTAATTGTAACAATAGATTACCCTGCGCTGCAAATGGAATTTACCGACCGTTTTTTGGTTACTTGCGAAGCATACAAAGTGCCGGTGAAAATCGCAGTGAATAAAATGGATTTATACGGCGAAGCGCAACACGAGCTGTTACAACGGTTTCAAGAGATATATACCGGCGCGGGGTATGAACTTTTTTGCGTTTCGGCGCATACGGGCATTGGCATAGATGCGTTGCGCAAAGCGGTAAAAGGCAAGCTGTGCCTTTTTTCCGGGCAGTCGGGCGTGGGGAAATCGTCGCTGGTTAACGCGATAGACGCGGGGTTGCAATTACGCACCGGACACTTGTCGGGCTACCACCGGAAAGGAATGCACACCACTACTTTTTACGAAATCTTCGACACGGCGGCTGGCGGACAGATTATTGATTCGCCCGGTATCAAAGGCTTTGGGCTGATTGATATGGAAAAGGAAGAACTGTATCATTTTTTCCCGGAGCTCTTCCGTTGCGCCGCACAATGTAAATACAACATGTGCACGCATACGCACGAGCCGGGTTGCGCCGTAAAAACGGCTGTGGAGCATGGCGGCATTTCGCCGGAGCGTTACGAAAGCTATTTGAAAATGCTGGACAACAAAGGCGGGAAATACCGTTAAACATGCTGCGCCGCGCGTTTATTTTTTCAACCAGAGTTCGGGGTTTAGTTTTTCCGGTTCCGGTTTGTCTTTCATCTTCCATATTTGGAAATCCAGCGTCGTGTTGTCTGCAGTAAATATTGTGCCGATAATTTGTCCCCGCGATAATTTATCGTTTACTTTTACATGGACGTCGGAAAGATTGCAATAGACCGTATAGTATTCGCCGTGTTGCACCATCACGCAATTATGCTGCGCCGGTATAAAAAACACGCGCCGCACGACGCCGTCGAAGACGCACAATGCCGGGCTGTTTTCTTCAGTTGAAATATGGATGCCGGAATTTTGCGGCAGCTTCAGGTTTTTGTACACCGGATGATAATGCTCGCCAAACTGCGCGGTAACAACTCCCTTGTGTACCGGCCAGGGCAGTTTTCCCTGATTATTTTCAAAATTGGCAGATAAAATCCGGTCGGCTTCCGGCAGGTTGGGCGTTGTTTTCCGGCGGCGTTGGTCTTGCTTTGCCTGTTCGGCAATAATTTTCTCGATTTGTTTATTGATGCGTTGAACAGCCCGCCGTTGGTCTGCAAGGCGGCGCGTTAATTCTTTTTCCTGCCCGGCTAATTTTTTTGTGATGGCTAAAGCGTCGGCTTCATCTTTTTGCAGTGTGGCAATTTCTTTTCCCCGCGCGCTCCGTTGATTGTCCAACTCGCTTTTTTGGATATTCAACGAATGGATTTCCCTGTTCAGTTCTTCCGACATTTGCTGTATTTTCAACGCTTGCTCATTGATGTATTCGGAATAGTTTTTGAAATAGTGCCACCGCCGGTAGGCTAATCCCACATCGTCGCTGGAAAGCACGAACATCAGCCAGAGCCGCCGGTCGCGGTTTTTATACGCTTGGTACAACAGTTCCTCATACGATTTTTTCAGTTCATTCAGGCTCGTTTGCAAGCCGCTTACATCTTCCTGTTTCTTTTTCAAATCGGCTTCCAGCAAATGAATTTGCGCATCCATGTCGGCAATCAGTTGCTTGCGCGATTTCATTTTCTGCTTTATCAAATCTAATTGCAGCACGCTATTTTGCCGGTCTTTGGAATTTTTTTTCAGCAGTTTGTCGATATATGCAATTTGTTCTTCGGCTTTTTTCAATCGTTTGTTCAACTCCGAAACACTTTGCCCCGCAACGGATGTAGCGGTCATGACCAAAACTGTCATATAGAAAAGACGCTTTATCACGGAAGATTTCAAAATTTCAAGATTCAAAGATTTCAAGGTTTAAAAATAATGTAACGACGTATATCGTTCCCCGTTTTCCGTTCCCCGTCCTCATCGCTTATTGTTTTTTATTTTTTGTTCTACTTGCGGGTTTTGTTCTTTTTTCAACGACAAATCCCAATACACAATGGCGACGTCGTACTCACCGAGCGCATGCAGCACGTCGCCGTAGTGGTCGAGGATGACGGCGCTGTCGTTGCCGCCGTAAATCATGGCATGGCGGAAAATCGCTTTGGCTTCAACGGCTTTTCCCATCTTGAAAAGTATCCACCCGAAGGTATCCAGATAGGTTGCGTTGTTGGGCTCTGCTTTAATCGCTTTGTTGCTCATGTTATAGGCGCGGTCAAGGTGTTTATTTTCTTCGCTCAAAAAATATGCATAATTATTCAACACCACAATGTAGTTGTCATCTATAGCCAATGCTTTTTCGTAGTATTCATACGCCTTTTTCGGATTTTTTCCGGCATAATATAAATCCCCTAAAAAAGCATAGGTCTGCACGGTTTTTTTCGGGTCGTCCGCCGTGAGCGGCAAGGTTTTTTCGAACCAGCGGATAGCTTCCGCCCCGTCGCCGGTTTGCCATGCGGCAATAGCTTTCATCGACATAAAATCTACTTCTTTGGGGAAACGCCGGTGCGCTGTTTCGGCATATTTTCCTACGGTATCCCACCGTTCCGCATAATATTCGACAGCCAGGTAACGCTGCCATGCGCCGGACTGTTCGATGTTGTTTTGCAAATTATTTTTTAATACCGTAATCGCCGAATCCACGAGTTGCTTTTGCAACAGGTACGTTGCATACAGCGGCTCCGTAAGCGAGTCGGGCGGCATGCGCAATACTGTGAATACCGTGTCTATCTGCGGCGAGAACGAAGCGGCAAATTTCGGAACCTGCAACAATGCCGACAAGTATTCTACCTTGTATTCCGTTTCTACCGCTTTGTTGGCATACAGGCTATACAGTTTTTGGAAATACACGTCGAAATGCCCGTTCCGGCGGAAACAGTCGGCTTCGCCCAACAGCGCCGGCGTGTAATCAGGGTTCAACGCCAATGCCTGATGGTACATTTCCAACGCCAGCGTATCGCGTTCCTGTGCGGCATACTGCTCGCCCAACAATGAAAAATAACGCGCCTCCGGAAACATCGTCACCAGGTGTTCCAACGCATGCAAGGCTTCTTCCTTTTTATTTTGCGCCGACAGTATTTCAACCCGCGTGACCGCCGACTGTTCCGAAAAACCGGTTTTAGCATTGGCGTCGTCCAACACCAACAACGCGCTGTCAAGCGCCCCCACCCGCATATATAGCGTAGAGAGGTCGAAATACAAATCCTGCATATCCGGACGTTTTTGCAGGAGGTAATTATATTCGTCAATAGCCCGGCGGTATCGGCGGGCAGTGGCATTGTACTGCGCCGCCTGCACACGATACCAGAAATTCGCCGTATCCAGCCGCATTGCCGATTCATTCAACGACAATGCCGCCTGCACGTAACCCGACCGGAAATAAATATTCGCCAACTGGTAAAAACAGGCGTCGCAACCGGCGTCAATAGCAATAGTTTTCCGGAACAACCGGTTGGCGGTTTGCCAATCGTGCAGTTCGTATGCTTTCATGGCTTCCGAAAAGTAGAGTTGTTTTTCCAACTGCCGTTCATCGTTCAGCGGCTTGGCTTTGGCGGGGTCAGATACCGGCAGCACGGCTTTCGGCGAGCAGGAAGCCAACAACCACCCAGCCAACAGCACACGTGATAAGAAAGTACAGGTGAAATATTTCATTTTACAAAGGTACGCTTTTTTCGGGAAACGGGGAACGGGGAACGGTTAACGGATAACGGTCGACGGTTAACGGATAACGGCGCAGCCCAACTCTTAGTTCTTAACTCCCCAGCCGTGCCAGCCACATCTTCACATCTTCACATTTTCACATTAGCTGCTGCCGCGTCAGCCAAATTAGTCACATTAAACAATTAGTCACATTAGCACATTAGTTTGTCACATCTTCACATTAGCTGCTGCCGCGCCAGCCGGTTTCTAATTTTAAGAAATTCCTGCAACTACCGGACGCAATGTATCGGTAACCCGACGTTCTTGTTGACGCCGTTCATATTCTTATACCCATTTCCATAGCCCAAGTAGTACGAAGTATATAAATTCTTTTCGGTCATTGATCCTATGAAGCCGAATAAATCCCGATAGCTCAAATACCAGCCGTTAGCAAGACCTGAAAACCCCCATGCCAATTCAACCATAATGTTTGGCGCATTTTTATACATATACTCCAATTCAATATTTGTCGGCACATGCCATGGGGTTGGGCATAATTTCTCAGCGTAGGCTTGCACATACGCCCAATTATAATAATAGTATGTTTTACTCTCGTAACTATAGCTCCGGCATTGCGGCTCTGTGGCGCTAAGTTCGAAACTTTCTTTGTTACATTCCGGTATATGAATGGCGTCGCTCCATGTTTGGTTGCCGAATACCCATGTTTTAGTGGAAGTGGCGTAAGGGGGTGCGGCAACGTTATGGTCGTCTTTTTTTTTATTTTCGTTACAGGCGTTGAATGTTACTACCATACACAAGATAGTGGGGACTATTAAAAGGAAATGTTGTTGTTTCATAAATGTTGTTGTTTCTGTGGTGGGTGGAAGAGGCGTTTTTACCAGTTTTCACACATTTTAAGTAATTCTTTTGCTTCCGGGTCTTTCAATGTCTCAGCCATGCGCCAGTAGCGGCAAGCTTCGGCATGGTTGCCGGCGGATGCGTACAACTTTCCAAGGTTCAGGCAAGCCGTTGCATTATCCGGCTGCAATTGCAGCAGCCGTTGCAGGTGCATAATAGCCGCTTCCATGTCGTTGCTTTCATAGGCGGAAATCGCCTGCGACATCAGCAGGGAGGCTTCTTCGGACGGGTAATGGGCAATGAGGGTATCAATGAGGGATAGGACGTTGAGATGATACCCCAATTCCATAGAGCAATCGATCATCAATTTTCCTGCATAAATAAAGGCGGCGCTGTCGGCATTGTTTTGCAGGACTATTGCTGCCGTAGCCAATGCGCTATCCGGTTGATGGAACTGCTGGTGGATGGATGCTTTTGTTAGATAAAACTCGTTGTCCGGGCGTATGCGTATCATCCGGTTAAGTATATCCAATGCTTTGGGATATTGCTGGTAAGCCATGAGCGCATTGGCATAAAAGCCCAATGCGTTTTCGTCGTCCGGCAAAAGCTGTGTGATTTTTTCAGCCGTCTGTAAGACTTTTTCCCGGTCGCCTGCCAGCATATAGCCGCCGGTTAATTCATAGAGTGGCGTAGCATGGGCGGGGTATTTCCTGTGCGCGTCGCCAAAGAGCGTAATCGCATCTTTGAAAGCGTATGTACGCGTGCGCGTCATGGCGGCAGTCATGACGGAAAAAAGCGCCACAGCCGTAATGAACAGTGGGAAAGCCCGGCGGTTCCACAGCTTCCGGCGTTCTGACAGGTAAATATACATCCATGCAATGAACAGGATGACGCCTGTCATGGCAAAATAGAAATAACGGTCGGCGGCAATGGTACCGAGCATGGGCGTCAGCCGCATCGCCGACACCAACCCTGTGAGGTAAACCAGCAGTGTAAACAGCAGCGGGCGGCGGATGGTTTTGAACCGCCAAATACATATTGCTATTGCTACCAATATAAACGGATAAATATAAAAGTCCAGCGACAGCGGAAGCGCCGACGCAAAGGGATGCGGATAGGGGAGCGCCAATTTCAGCGGTACAAAAAATTTAGCCAAGTAAAAGGTCAGCGGATAAATGAAAATAACGAAATTGTCAATACCGGTGAAATGGGAAAAATATTCAGACAGCGATACGCTATGCGCGCTACGCAGCATAATCGCCGAAAGTCCCAATGCCAGCGAACCGGCAAAGAACGGCGCTTTTTCGGCAACCACCCGCCACGAAAACAGTTTCCGGCGATAGAACCAGTCCAATACCAGCAGCGTCAGCGGGAATGTCATTGCCGACGCCTTCGACAGGCCGGACAGTACAAACAGCAGCAGGGTATATACAAAGTATTTCGAGCGGTATTCGCTTTTTATATATTTTACATAAGCAATCAACCCGCCAAGGTAGAACCCGGCATAGAGCAAATCTCCCCGTCCGGTCAGCCAGCAGACCGTTTCGGCATTGATGGGGTGGACGGCAAAAAGCAGCGCCCCGATAGCTGCCGCCCACATGTTGGAAAACAGCATATACGCCAGGACAAACAATAACGCCACATTCATCAGGTGGTAGAGAATGGAAAAGAAATGATAGCCGCCGGGTTTTGCCGCCGAAAACCGGTAATCGACCGCATGAGAAATCATTTTTACGGGGCAATACATCGAATGATAAGGCTGCATAAAGAATTTCGGGATATTGCCGAGCGAACGGATATCCTCGTTATCTGCGACAATCGTATAATCGTCGCCCGCCACAAAATCATTTTTCAGCGAAGGACTGTACACTACAGCCGTCAATAGCAGTATCGCCGCTATTACATAGTTTTTGTACCGGTCAGGGGATTTCTTTTTTACTGTTTTTGGCATTTTTCCCGCCAACTTTGCGGGCGGTATTGTTCTCTTGCCTGCCGCCGGCGGCGTGGATGCTGTTTTTTTCATACTTTATTTATGTTAAGCATTAAGCGGAGCGCATTAAGCGAACGTCATCCATCTTTATCCATTTCACCAATTTTCACCCTGTTGCAAAGAGGCAGGGAGGTAAGTACAGAAAAAAACTTACGGAATCTTCGCGCTCTGGATTTCGCTCCATGGACCTTTTTCGCCGCGGGTATTTTCCCAGCGGACGGCGTACCAGAAGGTTTTACCGCGGTCTTCTTCTTCAAAGTCAATGGTCAGGGGCGTGTGCGTATCGAAGTACGAGTGCGTCAGTTCGTGCACATTGGCGGGTTTTTCGTCGCCAATGCGGGCGGCAAGTTCCATGCCGTGCTGCCCGGCGGGTTTGGCTTTCGAGCCTTCCGAGCCGCCGAAGTCAAAACGCAAGTGGCGGATAAGGTTAATAACAACCTGCACCCAGGGAATGGTGGTCGCCACAGGCGCAGGGGTATGCGTGGTTTTGCGGATGGGCAGCCCCAGATTATCACGGTCGGCGTCGGTAACCAGGTGGTTGCGCGTCAGGTATTCCCCTATCGCCTGCCGCAGGTAGCTTTCGAGCGATTTACGCGCTTCGTTTTTTTCCTGCACCGTTGCTTTGGTGCGCGTTTCCGGCGCGTCGGCGATGCGGAGTTTATTACTAAAAATATCGACCCGCTCATTCAGTATGCCATATACCGAATCGGGAAATCCTATCCGCGATAAGATTTTAAGCAAGACAACTAAAAAATTGGTTGCCCATTGTAAGAACTCCACATCTTTACGTGGTAAAAAATTAGAATTATTCATAATTGAAAGGTTTTAAATGAATATTTATGTTTATTAAGTGTAAACGACAGAAAAGACAACAAGACATCCGGATAAGACAACAAGACATCCGGAGAGGACAACGAGACTTCCGGATAAGACAACAAGACATCCGGAGAGGACAACGGGACATCCGGATAAGACAACGGGACATCCGGATAAGACAACAAGACATCCGGATAAGACAACAAGACATCCGGAGAGGACAACGAGACTTCCGGGGAAGACAACGAGACTTCCGGAGAGGACAACGGAAGCCTTGTGTAAATGAATGGCAAGCGCGTAACGCTTGCCGTATGTCCCGCCGGGAATGTTATATTATATACAGAAGCGTCCGCTACCGGCGTAGAAAACGCCGCCGGCTGTATAAGTACCGCCTTGCTGTATTCCTTTTGGGACAAGGCTTTTAGCGTGTAAACCGCTGTAACTAATTGACGCTCAAAAAGTTCGGGGGGGGGGGGGGGGTAAATCTAAACATCCAAAAAACCGGAAGGGTTTCATTGCGCGGGGCGCGGGACAGGGAATACGGTAATATGGATGGGTGAATATTCATTGCTTAATTTATTGTCCAAGCGACTGCAAAGATAGTAAATGTTTTTAATATCCAAAAAAATGTTTTGGTTAGCGGTCGACGGTCGACGGATAACGGTCGACGGTTAACGGTTAACGGATAACGGTTAGTGCTGCCGCGTCAGCCACATTTTCACATTAGCGCGTCATTCCGAGCGAAGCGAAGCGGAGTCGAGGAATCTGCTGCGACCTGCACCTGCTGCTTTGCGCCGACCTGCGTAGTTCCCCCTTCGGGGGTTAGGGGGCTTCCGCTGCGCGGCTCGTTCCTCGCCGCTCCGGTCGGAATGACGTTTGCCGTGCGTCGTTCACCGTTCACCGTGCGCCGTTTGCCGTTCACCGTGCGTCGTTCACCGTTTGCCGTTCACCGTTCACCGTGCGTCGTTCACCGTGTGCCGCTAAATGCTGTTTAAGGAATTGCCCGGTGTAACTGTCGTTGCATTGCGCGACTTCTTCGGGCGTACCGGTGGCTATGACATATCCGCCTTTTCCGCCGCCTTCCGGTCCAAGGTCAATAATGTAGTCGGCGGTTTTAATCACGTCTAAATGGTGTTCAATGACTATGACCGTGTTTCCGTTATCCACCAACCGGTTCAGCACGTTGAGCAAAATGCGCACGTCTTCGAAATGCAAGCCGGTAGTAGGTTCGTCAAGGATATAGAGGGTATTCCCGGTACTGGGTCTTGCCAGTTCGGCAGCGAGTTTCACGCGCTGGTTTTCGCCGCCGCTCAGGGAAGGCGATGGTTGCCCGAGTTTCACGTATCCCAGCCCGACCTGTTGCAGGGCTTGCAGTTTGTTTTTCATGGAAGGGATATTCGCAAAGAAATCACAGGAGGCGTCGATGGTCATGTTGAGCACGTCGCTGATGTTTTTCCCTTTGTAGTGCACCTCGAGGGTTTCGCTGTTATAGCGTTTGCCGTTGCAGGTTTTGCAGGTAACATATACGTCGGGCAGGAAATTCATTTCAATCAGTTGCACGCCTGCGCCGCGGCAGTCTTCGCAGCGGCCGCCTTTTATGTTAAATGAAAAACGCCCTGCCTTGTAACCGCGTATTTTTGCGTCGGGCGTTTCTTCAAACAGTTTGCGGACGTCGCTAAACAGGTTGGTATAGGTTGCCGCATTGCTGCGCGGTATGCGCCCTATCGGCGACTGGTTTACTTCAATCACTTTATCGATATGCTGAATGCCGCTTATTGCTTCGTACGGCAACGGGTCGAGGAACGAACGGTACAGTTTCCTGCTCAGTATGGGGTGCAGCGTAGCATTGACGAGCGATGATTTTCCGCTGCCGCTCATGCCCGTTATGCAGATGAAAACGCCTAACGGGAAATCAACGGTGATATTTTTTAAGTTATTGCCCGATGCGCCGGAAAGCGTTATTTTCTTACCATTGCCCTTGCGCCGGCGCGCCGGCACGGGTATTTGCTTTTTGCCGGACAGGTATTGCAACGTGAGGGAGTCGCTATCCATGCGCCCCCGGCAGGATGGCGGCGGGGCTGCATAGACAACCTGCCCGCCTTTTTCCCCGGCAGCCGGTCCGAGATCTACCAAAAAATCGGACTGGCGAATCATTTCTTCGTCATGTTCTACGACGATAACGGAATTGCCTTCATCGCGCAGTTTTTTCAACGCCGCAATCAGTTTTTGGTTGTCGTGCTGGTGCAACCCGATGCTCGGCTCATCCATGATGTACAATACATTCACCAGCTTCGAGCCGATTTGCGTCGCCAGCCGGATACGTTGGCTTTCGCCGCCGCTAAGGCTGCGCGTGCTGCGGCTGAGCGATAAATACCCCAACCCGACTTCAATCATAAATGACAAACGGTCGCGTATTTCTTTCAAAATGTCTTTGGCAATGGATTGCTGGCGGCTGCTTAATTTGGGGGAAATTTCTTCGACCCAGTTGTACAGGGAAACAATATCCATGCCGGCGAGTTCCGCAATATTTTTCCCTGCAATTTTAAAGAACAGGGCTTCTTCCTTCAGGCGTGTGCCGTGGCATTCGGGGCAAGGCACGTACTTAACAAACTGTCCGGAAAGCGTTGTGTCGGCATGGTCGTTTTCGTCGTCGCCTGTTTTTTCAAACAGGTTTAGCACGCCGGGGAAATTTGTTACCAGGTCCCATGCGTTTCCATCAAAAGTATTCGCCGCCGCTTGCCTTGTCACATGGAAGAGTTCGTCGGAGCCATATAAAATAATATTCATGGCTGTTTTTGGAATATCGGCAACAGGAGCGTCTAAGGTGAATTTATATTTTCGGGCAATAGCTTCCAGCAGGGCGAAGAGTTGGTTGTTGCGTTGTTTTCCTATTATTTTTATGCCGCCTTTTTTAATGCTCGCCGCCGGGTCGGGAATAATTTTCTTGATATCCATCTCGGCAATTGTCCCCAGCCCGTTGCAATGCGGGCAAGCGCCTTGCGGCGAATTGAACGAAAACGAATGCGGCGCCGGCTCGGCATACGAAATACCGGTCGTTGGACACATGTATGAACGGCTGTAATAACGCAATTGGTTTTTTGCGATATCAAGTATAGCGAGTTCCCCAGCGCCTTGCTGCATTGCCGTAGCGATAGAATTGCGCAACCGTTTTTCATTGGCTTTGTCCGGGACAAGTTTGTCTATCACCACTTCGATAAAGTGTACTTTGTAGCGGTCTAATTTATGCTGCGGGCGAATTTCCATAATCACCCCGTCGATGCGGGCAGTGAGGAAACCGTGTTTGCGCAGTTGCTCGAACAGTTCTTTATAGTGTCCCTTTCGTCCTTTTACCACAGGCGCCAGCAGCATACATTTTTGATGATGGAATTGCTGGATGATTAACTGCACAATTTGTTCGTCGGTATAGCGCACCATTTCTTCGCCCGTATTCTTTGAGTAGGCAATGGATGCGCGTGCATACAGCAAACGCAGGAAATCATAAATTTCAGTAATCGTGCCAACAGTAGAACGCGGATTTTTATTGGTCGTTTTTTGTTCGATAGCAATCACCGGGCTTAATCCGGCGATATGTTCTACGTTGGGTCGTTCCATGTTATTCATGAAATGCCGTGCGTAAGATGGAAGCGTTTCCAGATACCGCCGTTGCCCTTCGGCATAAATGGTATTAAATGCTAATGATGATTTTCCGCTGCCGCTCAATCCGGTAATTACTGTAAGTTTGTTGCGCGGAATAGTTACGTCTATGTTTTTTAGATTATGTTCTCGTGCGCCATGCACGGTTATTGCTGTCATTTAATTTCTGATTGCTAATTTTTGATTGCGCTTGATGCACAAGGTTGCTCCACGCTTTACTCCTAACTCATAATTCAATAATTTAGCCCTTTTTTATTAAAGAGCAAATAGCCGATGCCTAATTGCACGTACCATTTGGAGGGGGTTTTTTCATACCAGCTCGCCGTATACCAGTTGGTAGAAAGGCTTACCGGTCCTACGGGCGTTTGCCACACTAACGCTCCCATGCAGGTGAATGAACGCCGGGAGAACGGCGACGTATATTGCACATCTTCTGCGACCGCATCTGCATTTTCTTCCGTCGGGTTGATTTTTTCATACGGTTGAAACAGGTATCCGCCTATATGCAGCGCCACTTTGTTTGTAAACCGGATAATAGGCATCAACCCCAGCCCGACGTACGTATCCGCCCGGTAATCTTCCAGCACCAGCGACGTGCTGTGTGGCGTCGGTTGGAAAGCCGGCATGGATATCAGCGTAGAAAAATCATCGCCGAAAGTCGTCCGGTTGGTGAATAGCACATCGGCGAGTATGCCCAACGAGAAATAGTTTCCGATAGGATAATACGATTCATAATAAAACCGCGCTGCAAACCACTGGTGGTACTTTTCAAATATGCCTTCCCTGCTCGATAAATTTCCCGGAGTGTGCACTTCTTTTCCGTAGACATAGCCTATGCTGAACTGTTGCCGGTGACCGGTAGTGGGATACTGTTTATAGTTTAATGTATTTCTTTCGAGGCTTATTTTTGGAAACAGGTAGGTGAATTGAAAATGGTCGGCAGTATCGGCAAGCGCGTAATTATTGTGCTGGAAATAGTATTCATTTAATGCGCCGATAGTGAAATTTGTTTTTAAAATAAAATTCTTGCGTAAAAACAATGGCGAACCTATGGCGACGTGCGCGTATATTTCTTCGTCCTGCAAGTAGGGGGGGCGCATGTCGAAGTTAAATAAATCCTGCGTCCCCGTATAATAATCATAGCGGTTGAATACGCCGTTGATTTCATAAAACAGCACCGGGTGAACGGTCAGGAAATGTTTCCACGACACATTTATTCCGTTATACAAACGCCCGAAAGTAGCGCCCACCCGCGCTTGGGCAATCGTCGAGCCGAACAGGTTGTAACCAAACCCGAGCGCCACTTCATTGATAGACGAAGTCGAGAAATAGCCGCCCAGCGAGGCTTTGAACCGCGCCTTGCGCGAGGCTTGGATAGATATATTAAACAAGCTGTCTTTCCAGTCATAGGTGACAGCGGGATAAAAGGTGTTAATCAAACCGGTGGATATAACACTGAAATAACCTTTTTTTAGCTGGTCGCGGTTTTGCTTGCCGGAATGTATGGCGCGGTAAATAAAATTCCGTTGATTGTTGGTTAATGAACCGGTAACGTGAATATCGCCATAAACAATATCCGGAAATTGTTTTCTGAAACGCTGGCGTTTATCTTTTAATGTTTCAGCGCTCACCCGCCGGGCAATCCGGCTTTTTATTTCAGGTATCAGCTCCAGCGTTTTCCTGTAGCCTGCTTCCACAATGCCGTGTATTTTTTGAAATTCCAATACGCCCACATCCGTGAAATGGGTAGCTATGACTATGCCCTTGTCTTTCGGTAAATCATAATTGGTTTCCTGCGTCAGCATGGTTTCAATCTGCTGGAGGATATCGTCTTCATTTGGCATGGGCGCGTTGCCAACGCATTTGGAGCCGAGAATAATGTCGGGCGAAAAATCTTTTTCCATCACATCCCATGGAAAATTATTGTAAAAGCCGCCGTCAAAAAACAAAATGCTGTCAATAATTATAGGTCTAAAATAAAACGGGTAAGTCATGGACGCACGGATAGCGGAGCTTAAATTCCCCTGATAGAATTTGTGCGGTTTTTTATGCACCACGTCGGACGCTATGCAGCGAAAGGGCACCATGAGGCTGTCGAAATTATTTTTCGCCACTGCCGCCGCTGGGGAAAACAACGAGAGAAACGCCCAGTCCATTTGATACGTAGGTACGTAGCTGGTCGGTAATTGTGTTTTCAGTTTCCGGTCTTTAAAATCGAACGAAATAGAAAGCATATCGGGCGACGGTTCGGGGTGGTAGACAAACGCCGTATATTTTTCTTCCATCAATCCTTTGTACATAATAAAAAATTCCCTTGAAGATACCAGCGCAATCATTTCGCCGGGCGTATAGCCAATAGCATACAGTCCGCCAATGATAGCGCCCATCGACGTGCCGGTTATATAGTCCACAGGAATATTATTTTCTTCCAGCGCTTTCAAAACGCCGATATGCGCTAATCCTTTGGCGCCGCCGCCGCTCAAAACCAACCCAACTTCCTGCGCCTGTGTTTGCATCGCCAGCGCGCCTGCTAAAAAAAGGAAACAGAGAAAATGTTTTTGCATGTATAAAAGGTTGTGAGAAATAATGAATGAATTTATTTTTTATTATATTTGCAACGCTATTTACAATAGGAGAAATATGGAAACAAAGTTACTAATTTTATCTTTAATGACAACATTTTTTATGGCTTGCCATGCACAACCGCCCAAATCCTCTTTTGATCCAGACAAATTGGACGCTTCCCCCAGACTGGTTATCGAAACTTCGGCGGGCAATATTACGGTGAAATTGTACAAAGAAACGCCATTACATCGTGACAATTTTTTGAAACTGGCGTCCACCGGCTATTTCGACGGGGTGATTTTCCACCGCGTCATTGAAAAATTTATGATTCAAACCGGCGATCCCGATTCCAAAAACCCGCAGCCGGGAAAAATGTATGGCATGGGCAGTCCCGGTTATACTGTTCCGGCGGAAATTGTTCCCGGCTTTTACCATAAGCGGGGCGCATTAGCCGCAGCGCGCACCGACAATCCGGAAAAAGCTTCTTCCGGTTCGCAGTTTTACATTGTGCAGGGGGAAATTTGTCCGCTCGAATTATTGGAACAATTGACGGCGCAAGGTATCACCTTTACGCCGGAACAAAAGGAAACCTATGCAAAAACAGGCGGCGCACCATGGCTGGATGGCGGCTATACCGTATTTGGCGAAGTAACCGAAGGATTGGAGGTAGTAGATAAAATTGCTGCCGCACAAAAAGACCCGCATGATCGTCCGCTGCAAGATATTCTTATTCTAAAAATCACACCGGAACAGTAATATTTAAAAAGAACCGCCGGCACGTTTTCGTACCGGCAGTTCTTTTTGCACCCACTGCCGTGCCAGCCACATCTTCACATCTCCACATTTTCACATTAGCTGCTGCCCCGTCATCCCGACCGGCGCGCTTGGTGGAAAATGGAATATTTTGATTATATTTGCAGGGAAATAAACTACAGGTTATGATACAAGCACAAGTAGTGAAAGACCAACAGGGAACCCCGATGGGTGTTTTTATTCCGATAAAAGTTTGGGAAAGCGTAAAATACCAGTATCCCGACATCGAGTCATTCGGCGCTGATTTACCGCAATGGGAAAAAGATTTTATAGACCGGCGTTTAGCAATGGCAACACACAATCCCGAACGCCTGCAACCGGTTGCAACACTTTTCGAGGGGCTCTAAAATTGACAGAAATGTACACGGTGTTTTATCTTGACGATGTCCGAAATGATATTTTTAAGGCAAAACAATGGTATGCCAAACAGCAGGATGGTTTGGAAGCCCACTTGGTTTTGGCAATAAAAGAAGCCGTTGCAAATATCATTAAAATGCCTTCGGCTTATGCCATAAGATATAAGAATGTCAGAATAGCTCACACCAAAATTTTTCCATATAATATTCATTTCTTTATTGACGAAATAAAAAGACAAATTGTCGTAATAGGCATAGTACACAATAAGAGAAATGATGCATTATTTTTGGAAAGATTTCCGTCTTGAAATCTTGGAATTATATATCTTCGCTTCGCTCGGAATGACGAGCCAATGTGCTAATGTGAATAATTATTTAATGTGACTAATTGGCTGACG
>JAITKG010000057.1 GCA_031278495.1 Prevotellaceae bacterium
AAAAAATCTCAAGCGTCTGTTGGTAAATTCAAAATAAAGTATTACCTTTGCAACCCTGTTTTTTTGGACAGGATAAATAAACAAACTATAAATTAAAATTTTAACAACAAACAAATGCCTGGACTAATAGGTAAAAAAATCGGAATGACATCCGTATTCGGCGCCGACGGTAAAAATATACCGTGCACCGTAATTGAAGCTGGTCCGTGTGTTGTTACGCAGGTTCGTACACAAGAAAAAGATGGTTATGCCGCTGTACAACTTGCCTATGACGAAGCCAAAGAAAAACACGCCAGCGCAGGCTTAATAGGCCATTTCAAAAAGGCAAATACCACCCCAAAACGCAAAGTGGCGGAGTTCGCAAGCGACTTCAACAAAGAATTGCAATTGGGAGATGTAATCACTGTTGCCGACGTACTCAACGAAGACGCTTGGGTCGATGTAACAGGTATCTCTAAAGGAAAGGGATTCCAAGGCGTTGTAAGGCGCCACGGGTTCAGCGGCGTGGGCGGGCAAACCCACGGACAACACAACCGCCTGCGCGCACCCGGTTCTATGGGCGCATCGTCGTGGCCTTCCCGCGTATTCCCCGGCAAACGACTGGGCGGACGCATGGGCGGCGACAAGGTGAAAATACTCAACCTGAAAGTGCTCAAAGTAATCCCCGAAAATAATTTGTTATTAGTGAAAGGGTCTATCCCAGGAGCTAAAGGGTCGTACTTACTAATAGAGGAGTAATCGGACAATGGAACTATCAATATACAACATCGATGGAAAGGAGTCGGGAGCAAAGGCTACCCTCGACGAAACAGTGTTCGGTATCGAACCAAACGACCATGCTATTTACTTGGACGTAAAGCAATATTTAGCCAACCAACGTCAGGGAACGCATAAGACCAAAGAACGCAGCGAAGTGGCTTACAGCACCAAAAAAATGGGACGCCAGAAAGGCGGCGGCGGTGCGCGCCACGGTAGTATCAAAGCCAATATTTATGTAGGCGGCGGACGGGTATTCGGTCCAAAACCGCATACCTACGGCTTTAAGCTGAACAAGAAAGTTAAACAACTGGCACGCCGGAGCGCCTTGTCATATAAAGCAAAAGGCAATGCTATCACCTGTGTGGAAACGTTTAATTTGGAAGCGCCGAAAACCAAAGAATTTATCGCCATTTGCCAAAACCTGCAAGTAGCGGATAAAAAAGTGCTGATGGTGCTGCCCGAAAATAACAACAATATTTATTTATCGTCGCGCAACTTGCAACGTACAAAAGTAGTTCCGGTAACGGAATTGACCACTTACGACATTGTAAACGCTGCCAGCCTTGTGCTGGTAGGCGATACTGCCGATACGTTGAACAAGCTACTTGCACGCCAATAATTCGCAAACATGACTGAAATAATCATAAAGCCACTAATAACCGAAAAAATGACGATTCAGGGCGAAAAGTTGAATCGTTACGGTTTCATAGTTGACCGCAACGCCAATAAATTGGAAATAAAAAAAGCGGTAGAAGAAATGTACGGAGTAACGGTTTCCGCTGTGAATACCGTTAATTACCATGGGAAACGCAAAAGCCGGTATACCAAAGCCGGTTTATTAACAGGCCGCGCCAATCACTTCAAAAAAGCGATTGTTACGCTGGCAGGAGAAGACAAAATTGACTTTTACAGTAATATTTAAGCGCTATGGCAGTACGTAAATTTAAACCGGTAACACCCGGTACCAGACACAAAATTATTAGCGCATTTGATGACCTCACCTGTGCAACGCCTGAAAAATCATTGCTGGCTCCGCTGCGTAAATCCGGCGGTCGCAACAAACAAGGCAAAATGACCATGCGCTACATCGGCGGCGGGCACAAGAGAATGTACCGCATAATTGATTTTATGCGCGACAAAGACAATATTCCCGCTACTGTAAAAACCATTGAATACGACCCCAACCGCAGTGCACGCATTGCGCTGGTGCTGTATGCCGACGGGGAAAAACGGTACATCATCGCCCCGAACGGGCTGAAAGTAGGGCAACAAATCAAATCAGGCGCAGGCATAGCGCCGGATTTGGGAAATACCCTGCTGCTTTCCGAAATTCCGTTAGGAACGCTGGTGCATAACATTGAACTGCATCCGGGACAGGGCGCGGCAATGGCGCGCAGCGCCGGAACGTATGCCCAACTGACCGCCCGCGAAGGCAAACATGCCGTATTGAAACTGCCTTCGGGCGAAACACGCATGGTATTGACCACTTGCCGCGCTACGGTAGGCACGGTGTCGAACACCGACCATAACCTTGAATCGCACGGCAAAGCCGGACGCAAACGCTGGTTAGGACGCCGCCCGCGCAATCGAGGCGTAGTTATGAACCCCGTCGACCACCCGATGGGCGGCGGTGAAGGACGCGCTTCCGGAGGTCATCCGCGCTCGCGAAAAGGCATTCCTGCCAAGGGATACAAGACACGTAACCCGAAGAAAAACTCGAAGAAGTTTATTATTGAAAGAAGAAAAAAATAACCGGATAAAACAAGGATAACACACTATGAGTCGCTCAGTAAAAAAAGGACCGTACATCGAACCAAGCCTTGAAAAGAAAGTACTTGATATCGTTGGCGGCAAAAAGAAAAAAGAGGTCATCAAGACATGGTCGCGCGCCAGTATGATTTCGCCGGACTTTGTAGGACTTACATTTGCCGTGCACAACGGCAACAAATTTATTCCGGTTTATATAACGGAAAATATGGTAGGCCACAAACTTGGCGAGTTTGCCCCGACACGTACTTTCAAAGGACATTCGGGTAACAGGTAATCTATAACGTTGAATTAAAAAGTACCAAAAAAATGGGAGCTCGAAAAAGAGAAATGGCCGAAAGGCTCAAAGAAATAAAGAAACAAACAGCTATCGCAAAGCTGAATGATATTCCTACATCGCCCCGTAAAATGCGTTTAATCGCCGATCTGGTAAGGGGTGTAGAAGTAAACCGCGCCTTGGATATTTTGAAATATTCCAAGAAAGAAGCCTCCGTGCGTTTGGAAAAATTGCTGAAATCGGCAATCGCCAACTGGGAAGCCAAGAACGAAGCCGACCGCAAGGAATTGGAAAACGGTAATGTGTATATACAACATATTTCCGTTGGACAAGGTCGCACGCTCAAACGTATCCGCACTGCGCCGCAAGGTCGCGCCGCACGCATTCGCAAACGCTCAAACCACGTTACGATTGTGCTGGGCAATAAAAATCAACAAACAACAGTAAATAACGAAGTAGTAACAGAAGAGCAATAATATGGGACAAAAAACAAATCCTATCAGCAACCGGTTAGGCATTATCCGCGGTTGGGACTCCAACTGGTACGGCGGTGCAGATTACGCCGAAAAGATTTTAGAAGACGCTAAAATCCGCGAATACCTCAGTACGCGTTTGGCAAAAGCCAGCCTGTCCAAAATTGTGATTGAGCGCACGCTCAAACTTATCACTGTTACTATCCACACCGCACGCCCCGGTATCATTATCGGCAAAGGCGGAAGCGAAGTGGACAAACTCAAGGAAGAGTTGAAGAAAGTTACGAATAAGGAAATCCAGATAAATATCTACGAAGTGAAACGCCCCGAAATTGACGCCGTCATTGTTGCCAACAACATTGCCCGCCAGGTGGAAGGACGGGTGTCGTACCGCCGCGCTATCCGGATGGCGATGGCTTCGACCATGCGCATGGGCGCAGAAGGCATCAAAGTGCTTATCAGCGGACGGCTGGGCGGCGCGGAAATGGCGCGTCGCGAAATGTTGAAGGAAGGACGTACGCCCCTGCACACGTTTCGCGCCGACATTGACTACGCCCTCGCCGAAGCGCACACCAAAGTAGGCGTATTAGGTATTAAAGTATGGATTTGCAACGGCGAAATATTCGGCAAGCGCGATTTATCGCCCAATGTAGGCAGCGCTGCCGTTGGCGGCAATGCCGGCGAACGCACCGGCGCCGAACGCCGCCCGCGCAATAGCCGGGGCGGCGGCGAACGAGAACGTCGCGACAGAGGCGAACGCCGCGACAGGGGCGAACACCGCGAACGTCGCGAACGGAGACATTAAAAAGAAAATCCATCCGGGAAAAAACGCCGGAAAAGTAAAAACAAAAAGCTGTTCAAAAATATTTGAACGGCTTTTTTTGTTTCTCCCGCGCAAGCCGCGCAAGTGCAGGAAGCCCCCTAACCCCCGAAGGGGGAACAGGGGATTGACGATTGACGAATTGACGATTGACGAATTACGATTTGGGCTGGCGCGGCGGCTGATGTGAAGATGTGGAGATGTGAAGATGTGGAAATGTGGAGATGTGAAGATGTGGAAATGTGGAGATGTGAAGATGTGAAGATGTGGAGATGCCGCTGTCGCGGCAGCAACTTTCAACTTTCAACTGCACCGTTAGCCGTTAATCGTTAGCCGTTCGCCGCGCAAGAGGAGTTATGAATTAAGAATTGGATATTGACTTACGACAAAAACAATGAACAAAAATTACAATAACATGAAGCATCCTTGCTCCCCCTTTGGGGGCTGGGGGGCTTTTTAAAAAACAACAACAACTATGAAAAACAAAACTAACAAAACTGCATTGCGCAATATCATCGCGCTGTTCTT
>JAITKG010000163.1 GCA_031278495.1 Prevotellaceae bacterium
AGTTGGGGGCGTGATAACAGCAAACAATACTGGTTGCTCCTTTTGATTTTTGCCATTGTTTATTTCATGTGCAGCATTTTATTCAATTCGCTGAAACAGCCGCTTGCCGTCATCTTTGTTATACCTGTAGCATTTATCGGTATTTTCCTGACGTTTTATTTATTTCAATTGAATTTTGACCAGGGTGGATTTGCTTCTTTTGTGTTAATATGCGGGCTTTCGGTCAATGCCAATATTTACGTATTGAATGAATACAATAATATCCGCCGGCAACGTCGCATATCCCGCCTCCGGGCTTATACAAAGGCATGGGCGGCTAAAATCAGCCCGATATTTTTGACTGTTATTTCCACTATCCTCGGCTTTATCCCGTTTATGACAGGCGCGCAGGAATCATTTTGGTTTCCGCTGGCTGCCGGCGCCATTGGCGGATTAATCCTGTCGCTGGTCGGCACCTTTTTATTCCTGCCGCTATTCATGGGCGTAGCGAGGAGAAAGGTTTCCGACGCTACGAAAATTGTTTAAAATTTAAGGATAGAATATCCTACCGGTACAGAAAATTCGTACACCACAGGCATTCGTTATCCAGCGCAATGGCGTCCACCTGCTTGCCGTACCAGCCTTTGCGCTTGAAGAAATCTTTCAGTTGCGGATTCATCTCCATGGGGTCGCCGCGGTCGTCGGTAACAATCCAGTATTTGCGGCGGGTGTGCTTGCCCTTGCCGCTTTGTTCATGCAAATAAGTTAATTGTTTTTTGAGGCGTTCAAACCGTTTTTTCCAAATATAAAATTCGATGTTCAATTTTAATTCCCGGAGGATAGCCGTCGTCCACGAAACGTCGCGGTAGTTACGACAGGTGTCAATGATGTACTGCGGCGCGATGCGGTACGCCGCCACATAACCGTGGAGGATACGCTCCCATTTGTTTTTGTTGCCGGCATGGCAGTACTCCCGTTCCTGTGTTTTCCAGCGGTATGCCGCCCATCGCTGCAGGGAAATGCGCAGGAAGTCTTTGCCGGTTTTTTCAATCAACAGGCGGTAGGGTTTTTCATTTGCCGGGACGCCGGCTGTGGAGTTGGTCATTTTTCCAGTCATAATTTCATTTTTTAAAAGCTGGCTTCCCCCGCCATGTTCCGCCGGAGTTTCCGGAAATCCTGTGCACGGACGATTTTAGGCGGTTCCATAAACGACTGCGCCAGCCATAGGGCGCCGGCGCGGGAGAGCACAATATCGTCGTGCGCTCCTTCCACCGCGCCTTTGGAACCATCGGGTTTTTCTTCAAAGCAGTTATATTCGTCCACCGCCTCCTGCGCATGTTCGATAAACGAGGCGTCGCGCAAGGCGGCGTTGAGGTTGTCCAGGATCATTTCCTTGGAGGCTTTGTTCGTATGGAAACCCCATTTTTTAGGGATGCCGGCGCGAATATCTTCCACGCTAGTGCGGTGGAACAGGTTGTCGTAATGCTCGGCAATCGTATCGAGTATCGTAAAACTGTGGTCGGCTTCTTCGCCTTTCCGCTTCAGGGAATTCACTTCGATGCCCAATAGCGCATGGTCATACCATTGGCAAATCATGGCAGCCGTCCATGCCAAAATATCCTGGTCGGTATGCCCGCGCCACTGCGCCGCCAGTTCCACCGGCTGCCCTTTCAGTGCCGGTAGCCGGTCAATAATGGAAAGCACCGACCAGTCGGCGGCATACGTGCGCCCGCCAATATCAAGGAAGCCGCAAAATCGGTTGGCAATAGGCAGTTGACAGTAGGCAGCCGGCGGGGACAGATGGGGCGGGGCAATCCATATTTTGAGGTTACCGCTGGGCTGTCCGGCAAAGCGGATATCCTGCAAAGCGCCGGCGCCGGTACGCGCTTTGGCGGACAGTTCGCCAATGAGTAATGGCTCCCTGACGTACTGTTCCGCCGTTTTAACGTACAGCGGGGAAAATACGCGGCGGGCGTCGGATTGGAAGGCTTCATCGGGCGTGGTAGGAAATTCCGACTGCATCCGCCATACATCGCCTTTAAATTCTTTCAGCTTGGCGCGGTACCAGTGGATGCCTTCCAGCGTAGCGCCGGAGCGCCACAAAAAATGTTCGTACTCCGTAAATGACCGGATAAACTCAGCTACGTTGCCGGGAATATCCAACTGGTACATTTTAATCTCATGCCACGCTACGAATACCGGCGTATCGTTGTTTTGCGCCCGCACCGCATGTTGCCAGGCGCGGTGGAAATAATTGCCCACGCCTTTGGCAGTGCTTTCCTGTACAATCATGGTGCCGGGAATATAAGGGATAGAGCCGACAATTGTTTGTATTAAATCTTCCGGCTTCTTCCCTTCGGTTTCTTTCCACAAGCCGACCTCGGAGAGGTGTGCCATCATGATGTCCTGGCTCCGGAGGCTGTCCGGCTGCTGCATGGAACCGATGGAAATAACCGCCTCGCTTTCTACGATAAGTTTATTTTTGGCGCTGCCCTCGAAGTTGCGCATGGTGATAGCGCCGATTTCCGGCGGATGGAATTTTGCCACCCGTGTAAACATGCTGCGGATGACGCGCGCCTGGTTTTCCACATGCGTAGCAATCACGGAATGCCAACGGTCGTAGCGGAAAGCCTGCAACCACTGCATGAAAAGTTGCACCAGCGTGGAGCCGCCCCACTGCCGCGCCTTGCAGATAATAATCCGTACCGGCGCGCCGGCTTCATACATTTTGATGATGGCATGGAGTAGTTTCCGTTGCGGGCGGTTCAGGATAAAAGGGATGATTTTTTTTGTTTCCTTGTCCTGAATTTTAGCGCAGATAGCCGCCCAAAATTCATAATCGTAACGGCAGCGGGCGCGCATCAGTTCGTAGAATAATTCTTCGCCGGAAACAGCCGCCATAGCCGCTGCCCGCTCCATGCTTTTATACTTTTGCAATAAATGCACTACCGGCTCTTCCTGCATGGCAGCGGGAATGTACCAATCCATGTCATGACCTTCGCAGGTAAACGCTAACGAAGCGCGTATGCCGGCGGTGTCGCCGTAACCGGTTATGGGATTATAAGGCGCATCGAACAATGCACGGCGGCGTTTGTTCTCGTGCCGCATGGCTGTAACAGTAGAACCGGGCAAGGGCTTTTCCATCGTGATATCCGCTTATGCTGGTTTTTCTTTCAAATATTCGCGGACATACTTTTCTATCATCTGTTCACAATACCCCAGCCCGATGTCTTGCGAGACAATAGAGTAAATATCCACCTTCCGCAGACTTTTCCCGGCGTCGATAGCCACGCCGTCGTCCAGTGTTATTTTCCCTTTCCCGCTGTTGATGGCTTTGATTACTTTGTCGTATGACGCCCGGATGAGCGCCCGCGCTTTCTTGGTTGTTTCCCTTTCCATACTTGCCGGATATTTAGTTTAAATCTTTTGCAAAGATTCAACTAAAATCCGGGTTAACATGGAAAATTATTTCAAAGTTTTTAACGGGTTATTATACTATAGTAAAAGTTGCCTATACTATAAGGAAAGTTGCTTATAATATATAGTGGCAGCTGGTTTTTGGGGCGTACTTTTGTCCGTATAAATTAAAACCGCACCATCATGGAACAAAACGAGCAAGCCCTTCCGCCGTCAGAAAACGGCGCAACGCAAGAAACGGAACAAGCGACCGCTGCCACAACGCAACCCAATGCCTTAAACGAAACGCCGCCTGCGCCGGCTGCAGCCGGGGACAATGCGGTATTAACTTTTGTCGCCACGCATATGCCGGAACTTAGTGAAGCCAGCGAGGCGGAAAAATACGAGGCGGTAGCCGACCTTTTGAAAAAGAACCACGCTTTCAACGAAGCGATGGACGAACTTTTTAAACGGGAGCCCGAGATTGCCGCATTGATTACGGCGGTGATGAAAGGCGAAGGCACTTTTATCAATGCACTGGCGAAAACCATTTCCCCCGACGAATTATCTGCCCTTATCGAAAACGACGGTGAGGATTCGGTAAAAGCCCGCGATGCACGGCATGAAAAATTCAAAGCCTACCGGAAGCGGGAAGCCAACATGGCTACCAATGCCGCCAAGACGAACGAGCACATTGCCCGGTGGATGGAAAAGAAAGGCTGGGACGAAGCCAAACAAAAAGACTTTTTCGATAAAGTCCTCCTGCTGTTGGATGCCGCCGCCGACGGCATCCTTACCGCTAAGGAACTGGATCAACTGGAACAGATGATTTATTTCGACGAGGCGATAACCGCTGCCCGGGAAGAAGGCATCGTAGCCGGACGCAATGAAAAAATTGACGACAAACGACTACAGGAAGCCGCACGGAAAGCTACCGACGGGTTGCCTGCTTTGACCGGCGGCGGGGCGCCCGCCGGGGAAAAACCGGCAAAGACCAATCCCTTCGACGATGTGATAGATATGAAATCCAAACAAAATAAATTTTAATATACCATGAAAACAACCATGAAAATGCCCGGCACACTCCGGCGGGGCTTTAAAGTAGCCGGATTTTTTGCCGTATTACTGACGGCGCTTTTTCTTTCTATCGGCATGGACGCTTTGGCGCAGGATACCGGCTTTACCCTGGCAGCCTCCGGCGCCGCTGCCGCCATCGGCACGCATGATGCCGGCGTAGCCAATAAGGAACTGAATACGGAAGACGCTAAGGCATTATCACCGAATATTCTTGAAGACAGTGTTTCGGAAAAGATTACCGAGATTTACAGTGAGGATGCGCCCTTTTTCTACCTGCTGAACAAATTTTCCAAAGTGAAGATGAACACGAAACACGGTATCTTCTCGCGGGTGCATAAATTCTACCAGATTGACCAGCGACCGATCCAATGTATTGTTACCACCGGGAACGCTTCCGCTACGACCATCTCGACGGATTTGGAAGTGGACAATGTAAAAATGTGGACCAAGGACTGCGTGGTGGATGTGCTTTTGAGCAACCCTACAGCCGGACAACTGGGCTATGACTACGATTCCAACCAGGAACTGCAAATAGGCAAACTGCAGTTGATCGTCATCAGTGTGGACAAGGGCGCCAACAAGATCACCGTACAAGCCCTCAATGCCCGCCGGGCGGCTATTGAAGATGCCGATACGGCGTATGTGCCGGTCATTCCTGCCGGCACACGTTTAGTTCGGTTGCCGATGCTGGGGTCGGAAACGGATGCACAGGCGCCGCCGTATGCCGATATGCCGACGGATACGAAAAACTATGTAGCCACTTTCCATACCCAGTACGAAGTAACGCCTGACTTTTTAAAACACGGAAAAGAAGTCAACTGGGGCGAAGCGCAAATCAAAGACCGCAACCTGAAAGATATGATGCGTACAATAGAACGTAACCTCATTGCCGGGCAACGCGCGCATATTACCGACGTCATCGACGGCGATGAGAAATACCAGATGGGCGGCTTCCTTTACTTTAACACCAATACCTTTGAATATGTCATCAACAGCGCCGGCGAAGGATTGACGGGCGATGATTTGAATAATCTGATGGCGCATACCTTTGCCGGCAATAACGGTAGCCACAGCCGGCTGTTATTGATGGGTTCCGACTTTGCCCGCCGCGCACAATCCATAAAAGATACCGAAAAATGGAGTACCGTACTAACGCCAAAGACCAAATACGGGTTTGAATTTACCGGTATCGCCAACCTGTTCGGCACGCTGGATGCCATGTTATATACTACGCTTGATGATGTGGGCATGAAAGATTATGCGTTGATTATTGACCTTGCCAATGCGTCTGTCGTAGAAGCCGAAGGATTATGTGTGACGCCGCTGGAATTGAAAAAATCCGGTCAGAAGAATGTGGAAGCCTCTTACATTACCCGGAAAATGACCTATGAACACCGCAACCCCAAAACGCATGTTTTGGTAAAACCGAAATATATTTAAAGAAACAATTTGTATCATGCCTCGACATCGGGCGGTATCGCGCCTCGATACAAAACGGCAAACATGAAATGTAAAACCAATATTTTTATAACAATAAACCAATATGTCAGTTAAAATTTATAGAACGATCCGCAACGGTAGTTTGAATACTATCGTTAAACACCAGAACGGGCTGCGCCGGGTGGCGTTTACTGCTAACTTTAATGAGCGCGGCACTTTTTCCACTGCCGACGTGGAACTGCAACAATCATTGGAAGCCGACGCCGGTTTTGGTACGGTGTATGTTTTGTTGCGCGAATGCAGCAAGGAGAAACCATCCAAACGCCGCAAAGGAGCGAATACCTTGCAGGAGGAGCCGGCGGCAGATACAACAACTTGACGCCATGTTACGGAAAGACGCCCTGTCGAAGGTGAAGGTCTATATAGATGAATGTACCCCCTTTGATGCAGCAGGCCTCAGTTTAGCCGGCGATATCCTGCCCAAGCCGGTCGATCAGTATATCGACGCACTCTTAGACGAGGCGGCGGACAGTGTGCGGTTACTGGCGCCGCTTTTTCGGCTAAGCAAAAAAAACTTGCCGGACGATATTGTAGTAACCGCACAACCATTATCCGATGGCTTCATGTATTATACCCTTCCCCTGCCGGAAGATTTTTTGAGGATAGCCAATATTTCCATGAGCGGGTGGCACCGGACGGTGCCGGAAGCTATTGCGGAAAATAGCGAAGCGTATAAACTGTTGCGGAATCCCCATACCACGGCAGGCGTGTCAAAACCAGCCGTCGTGGTGACCGGTAACCGGATGGAGTTATATGGCTCCCGCGTTCCCGGCGCAACATTGGTCAATAAAGAGTATGTTCATAAAGAATATTTTTCCGACACGATCGACCACGTACAGGATAACCTGGTTGTAGATGCTATTTGCCGGCGTTGCGCCTTGTCCGTGTTAGGTATTATGGAACGCACGGAAGCATGGAAACACGCCCATGAATGTTATCAAGAAGCCCTTTTAAAATTAGTTTGATGATGGATACCGGACAAAAAGAAAACGTAAAAAGATTCCTTAACCTCTTCGTAGAAGAGAAAGTGAAGTCGCTCGCCAACGGCGTGGTGTTAAAAGCCGTCGATATATCAACAAAATGGAAAGAATGGGAAGAGCGGTGGCTGCAGAATTACCATGGCGAAGAAAAAATCCCGCATTACATCCTGCGCGCTTTGGTACACTGGATGGGCGAGCAATACAAACCGTACAACAGGACTTACCGGCGTGAATTTACCGCCGGAGACTGGGAGGGCGAAGAACCGGAATTGTCTATTACTATTCCCGCCGGAGTGCATAATTTTTTAGGCGCTGTGGAAGTGAATGTCTATGACTTCTCGGAGTCAACCGGCGAGGGGGACGGTAATGAACGGCTGGTAGCATGCGAGGTGAGCATTGACGAAGAGGGCGCCATTATCGTTACCAGCGCTACCCCTTTCCCCGGGCGGCTTGATATTTTCTGTGCCGCCGGGGAAATGCCCGAATTACAGCACAGGCAACCGGTGTTTACAGTGAATAATGCCAAGCCGGATGCCTATGGAAATATCATGGTGTCCGCCGGGGAAGGCGCTCTATCCGACTTTACTTACATAGTCGATAGTGACGAAGCGCTGGCCGGATGGGCAAATAATGTAGCCGGTCATGATTACACAAAAGTGTTGATTAAACAGGGCACCTGGTCATCCGACAAAGAAATCAACCTTACTACCGCAGGTACTAAGGTCGTAGTAGGGGAGCTAGGCAGTTTACTGTCGTTCACCTCAGCGGACGGGCTGGTATATAACAGCCTGCCATCCTCCAATGAGTATTGGATGATGGGAGTGAATGCGCTCGTGGATAACTACGGCGCTTCTTTCCGCTATTGTATTAACTTAACCAATTGCTACGGAAGCGGACAGATGATATTCGCTTACTGCTCTAACCTGATAAACTGCACCGGTTTTATTAGGGCATATAACCAAAATAATACTTATAGTTTTTTCTATTGTAAAAAATTAACCAATTGCTACAGTAGTAATAACAATAACACGTACTATGACTTCTTTCATTGTGATGATTTATCCAACTGTACCGGCAGTGGTAAAATGTGCTTCGACTCCTGTACTAATTTGTCCAACTGTACCGGTAGCAGTAGTTTTAGTAATAATCATTGTTTTAGTAGTTGTACGTATTTAACCAATTGTGCTTGCAGCAGTGGTCCCGGATATAGTTTTTCTAATTGTAAAAAATTAACCAACTGCACCAGCAGCAATAATTCTTCAAATGGTTTTTACTCCTGTAGTGAATTGACTAACTGTACCGGTGGCAATAACGTTAGTTACGGTTTCTACGGTTGTACCGATTTGGTGAATTGTACGATTAGTACTAACGGGGGTAGTAGCGCCGGCTTCTCCAATTGTACGAATTTAACCAACTGTGCCGGTACCGGTATGAATACGGGATTCCAATTATGTATTAATTTAACCAACTGCATGGGTAGCAGCGCCTCGGGGCATGCATTTTGGCAATGTAGCATAATGTTTGGTTGCTATCCTAATAGTAGTAGCGCCCATATTTATACTGATTGTTTTATGGACAAAGGAGGTACTATTCCTGTGGCAAATACGGCTGCCGGCGGATATAACAGGGATGCTGAATAATTTTACAATGAAAGAGTCCGTTTGATTACCATTGAATAGCCTGTCCTACGTCCGTAGAAGGATTTGTTTCATGAAATAGAATATTATCCCCACTGTAAAAATGTATGGAAATAAAGAATGCTTTAAAAATGTTTTTTCAACGGCGGCCGGACAATCCACCGGACGGGAAAGGATTTATTTATTTTGACCGGCAAACCGGCAAACCGGTGTGGCAGGACAAGAACGGAGTACATGAATTTGAGAGTACGCAAGTGCAGGCAGATTGGGAACAGGAAGATGACGTAGCGGTCGATTATATCAAGCATAAGCCTACGATAAGGGAAGCGGTGAATTATCCGTTTGTCGTGGATCCAAGCGATAATAACAGGAAATACAGGGTGGGCTTAATGCCCGACGGTCATTGGTGGTTAGCCGAAAATTATGCACACTCGCAAAAAGGCAGAAGCTATTTAAATGATGCTTCCTATGATAGTGTGTATGGGAAATACTACAAATGGGATGACCAGCCCCAGCCGGCTACATGGACGGTACCAAGCATGGCACAGCTAATAGAATTCATCCATGTTTGTTCGACTGCTTACACTTCAACAAGTGTAAATAACGGTTTATACATGTTGAGATCCCGGGCAGGCTGGGAAGATGATATAGTAACCTTTGACCCGTATGGATTCAGCTTGCTGCCGGCAGGGGAGTGGAGTGGCAGCAGGGAAAATGATTCTGCCGGCGCCGGAAGTTTCGTGTGTTTAATCTCCGGTGAACATGCAGACACGCCTTATTTGACAAAAATACTCTATGCCCAGTCCCATAACCACAACCTGTATCCTAATACCATGTCTTTTCTTGACAGCAGGGGTTCTTTGCGTTGTATTGTTCCCGCTTCGGAAGTAGAAAATAAATACCTGAATAATTATGTGACCGGCGCCATAGTGGGCAACGAAGTAGTGCCTAAAACCGGTAGTATATTGCACTTCCCGCCGCCGCCTGTCATTACCGTTGGCAGCGAGGCGCCCACCAGTGGATTCAAAGACGGGGATATTTTTATAAAAACAAGTTGAAGTCTTTAAAGACTACCGGAACAATAAGCAATTTCGCCAAATGATCATAGAAGTACCGGATATATTCATTGCAAAGAACGGTAGCTTTCATTCGTTGCGGGGCGAGGCAGTAGCACAAGACGGCTTTAAAACCTTCGGCGTAGGTAGCGGTATGGCAAAAGGGGGAAATTGGTACGTATTAAAAGATAATACCCCTCCGGTAACTTATGCTATTTTTCTTACCGTTTACTTAATAAACGCTACCGTCAGTGGCGGAAATTATTCATTAGGGATGAACAGCGTTGGCGGTGGATGGTCGGTACTGTCGAAGCCGTCATGGGTAACGCTGACGAAGAACAATGGCTCTGCGGGTGTTACATCCGTTACAGTAAACGTTGCCGCTAATACAGGTACTTCTACGCGGAATGGTACGGTAGTATTCGTTCATGCGGAAGATAGCACAGTAACGGCTTCCCTGGCTATTGCACAAGCAGCGGGATCGGAACCACTCCAGCCTATCTATGTAGATGTAGTCCCTGTTTACGACGGGCAGGGTTATGGATTGCAGGCAAGGGCAACAGTGCGTGACGGTGTAGCGCCCATGCCGCTTTCCGCTGCTTTCAGGTTACATGCAGTTACGGGTGGTAATAATGGGATATGGGTAGATTTTAGCGTTACAATAGGCAGCGGAGAATCTACCATGTTGAGCAATTGGGCTAATGTAGGAACATTATTTGGGTTCGTGAATGACGGGGTACTGGTTTCACAAAACCCTGCCGCTTACCTTGGCCGGGAAATAATTTGGGAGATATACCATGAAGGGCAATGATAGGAAGTCTTTAATGTCCTTAAAGACGATGGTGCAGGATAATAAAAACAATAGTGGATTATGGGAACAATATTAGATCAATTAACCGATGCGCTTACGGATTATTTGAATTCGATTGAAACGGTTACCGCGGTTGCTCCCGTTGCAGCAGAAACGAAACAAAGTGAGCCGGAATTTGCAGGCGAGGGATTTGGTTTCGCTATCAGTTATCACGGAACACAACGAATCACGGCGGTAATGGTGGATATAGAGCGCTTGTTCGAGCGGATATACCGGTACACCTCGCAGAAGTCACGGTTTATTGCGGTGAACGGAGAACGGGCTACGGGGAATGGTCGAACAGTAACTGCTACCACGCAGACGGACTTGTACACTTTTTCACCGGATGAAAAAACATTGTATCTGCAGTTCCTAAAAGAAGGAGCGGATAGATTATGGGAATTGCTGATGGTGTATAGTAAAAAATTACCCTTTAAAGGGTATTTGTTTGATGAGGGCGTCGCTATTAGCGAGCCTCCGGCAGTAGACAATGTAACGTGGACTGCCGGCAGTTTTGTTCGTGTAGAAGGGAAAATCTACAAGGCGATACAAGATGTTTCGGAAAACATTGAAATTTCAGATAGGGACTATTGGAAAGAAGTGTCTGTATTGTATGCTACGCGGGGGAAAGTGGTTTATTTCATACATACGAATTTCTGCGAATCCCAGTCGAATTACATGAATGAAATACCGTGGAATGCCTTACAGGATTTATTACATACCGTAGAAAATGCGTTATATTCATTTGTACTCTGGCGGTGGTACACGATGGCCGGCTTAGGCGAAGAGGCTGCTATGTGGTACGGCTCTTTTGAAGTAGCCCTTGCTTCTGTGAGGAGTATATCCCGCAGGAGGGTTTACCCTATCCGCCGTCCCATACATCCATTTTAAAAGTCTATAAAATTTTTTACCTTTGAAAATCGCTATTTTCTGCTTTTGTAGAATTTTTATGCAATATTCTACAAATATTCTACAAAATTATCTTAAAAATAGCAAAAATCTAATACAGTACTACATTATAGAAATATTGTAGCGAAATCAGGAAAATTTCAAATCAGTGTGAATATAAGTTACAGCAACCACGCCATGAGTGGGCATGGGTTGTTGTATTTATTTACCTTGTGGGTTTCCCGAACCTCTAATAACAATTAAGTACAATGACCCGTCCCGCTCTTGGCGTTTTGTGGGATAAGGAAAAAATCACAGTAAAAGTTGAAGACAGGAATTGCAGAAAGCCGTTAAGAAAACATTCTGCAATCATTGGCAGCAAATAAAAACTTGCAGCAGGGGATTGTTTTATAAAAAAGTTTGTGTTTGTGGGTAAGTATAAAACAATCCCAAAAGCTGCAAAAAAAGGGAAAAAGCCCCCTAACCCCCAAAGGGGGAACAGGGAATTGACGATTGACGAATTGACGATTGACGATTTAGGCTGGCGCGGCAGCAGCTAATGTGCTAATGT
>JAITKG010000036.1 GCA_031278495.1 Prevotellaceae bacterium
GCGTGCCTGTTCGCAAACCGGAAGCAGCCCGTTTCCAATCCTAAAGTAAGCGCCACTTGCAGGATGGCGATATACGCCAGAAACTCCGTAGCGATACCGTAATCAGCCTGCGAAAGGACGCGCGTATACAGCGGCACAAAGAAGAAATTTACGATCCGCGCTACAATCGTGCTCAAACCGTAAATCGCCGTCTCGCCGGCCAATCGTTTCAACGGGTTCGTCATAGTTACAGGCTTATACTTAATAGCAGGTTAAATGTGGGCGCGGTAGTGCGCAACAGGGGCTGTGCATACCGCACGCCCGCGCTGACAGGGAATCCGAAGCGGAGTGCATGGAAATCCACCAGCAGGTCTGCGCCGGCGGACAGGTAATTTTGCGCCGCTGCGCCGCTGCTCGTTTGTACTTGTGCAAAATCGCTGAAAACCGTCATGCGTAAACGTTTAAAATAAATCAACCAACTAATGTTAATGTCGGGATACCAAATTGGGAACGTATAGTCAATAGTAGCGTTCACCAAACTTTGCGAAGCGTAAGTAATGTACCCGCGCGGATATTTCAAGATGCCGTTAATAGCATATTTGTAGAAATTCGCGCTTTCATCGTACCATTGATAACCGGCAGTGAGCAGCAATCCATGATTAGCCATGATGCCCGGCGTGTAGCACGATGCTTGCAGCGAGGTTACGGTATGGAAAATATTTTTGGAAGCTACCGGAAACGCATACAGCGCCCGCAACGAAAAGCCCCAACGCGGGTAAATGTCGCGCATTGCCAATTTCCGCTGGCGGCTGAGCGTAAAGCCCACTCGTGCAAAATGAGAATAATAGTAGGCTGTTTTATCCCACAATGAAAAGGAGCGGTATTCATCGTTGGAGAAATGGTATTCGACTTGCGGGGTAAGCGTTGTATTCCATCCTCCGCCGGAAAACCGCCAGGGAATATACATCCTCACGTAACCGTTTACCAAAGGCTGGCTGGTGTTGGAAACAAAATTAGAGAGGTAAAGACTGCCGTCGTCTTCCCTGAGGGTGTCCAGCTTATACAGTTGCCGGTAGCGGTCGTTCACATCCAGCGAAAAGTCTATCACCGGATACCAGCGGTACGTAAGGCGGAGGTGCCCCGAATGAAAACCGCCGGCGTATTTGTACCCCAGCCGCGACGTCAGCGTGCCGAGCGTGTTTTGTGAAAGCGCCGTAGCGCCCCATCCGATGTATTGCAAAATATCTTTGTCAAATGCCGCCGACCGCAATTCGTCGGGATCGTAGTAGAACGGCGCCCAGCTATGGAAGCGGAACAAATGCGCCCACCGGTTGTAACGTTTACTTTCGTACGCCGGTTGCGGTGGTATGCGTAGCGTGTCGATGTTGAAGCCGGCTTGCGATGTAACCCCGTCGGCGAGCGCAAAACGTTTAGGCGTGGTAAAAGTTGTTTCTTCCCATGCCGTTTCATCCAGCGGCATCGAAGCAATTGTATAGCCGGCGGGAATATAGTTGGAAAACAGCAACGCCGTACTGTCCGCCGACACGGCGGGGTCAAATGCGCCAAAGGGAGCGTGGGTTATTTGAAAGATTTTTCGCGAATGCGTGTGCAGGGCGTAAATATTATTCACGCCGTCGTAGCCGCTTTCAAACAAAATAAAATCGCCGCAGGTAGTCGGACGGTTGATGCCGGCAGTTCCGTAAGGAAGCAAGCGTTCCCATTTTTTCTGCGCCATGTCGAATTGCAAAATGCCGATACCTTCGTCGGTCAGCGCCGTGCAGTAAATAACCTTTGCATCCTGCGACCACGCAAGCTCTTTCAATACATGACCGGATGGAAGTGCAAAACGCTGCGGCGGCTGGTAATTATGTATGTCGAGAATGACTAAAAAATTTTCGCCTTGCGCATTATTCTCTGCAACGGCTATCCAGTCGCCGCCGGGCGATGGCGCAGGGGAAAAATAGCGCGTGCGGCGCGTTAAAGTAGTTGTTTTTTTAGTCGTCAAATCGTACGATTGCAACACCGAGAACGAAACCTGTTCCCAGCGTTCGTGCGGCGATGTGGAGGTCCAGTATAATTTATTGCCCTGTTTTTTTATCGTGCTGTTAATGCTCCCGACGTATTTTAGGAACGTTTCGTTCCCGCTGCTGTCAATGGAAACCAGCCGGTGCGGTTTTACCAGATCGGTGCGCAGTGCTATCACCGAATGCGTATCCGCCGCTACTGCCGAGCGATACGAACGGTAAGTTTCTTTTTTCGGGAAAGCGAATTGCCGGATATTCCGGTCAACGGTTCTTGCCGAATCTTCCTGCATCCATTGTGCTGTTTGGTAAGCCAGCGCATCCCGGAAAAATTCCTGTTCAGACATTCCGCCATATTTCTTTAGTCCGCGCATGGGTGGCGGAATCCGCAACGGATGATGCGTGATGTAATGCAGCATGTCGCCAAAGATATGTTTTCCCGCCTGCCGGTAAGTATAAGACGCCAGCAGGTACCCCATTGGGTATTCATTGGGCACATTGTAACGGTACGACCCCAAATTCCATGTGTCCCACGAAAATTTTGTACCGTTGTACAGATACGCTTTTATGGGCATCAGGAATTCCGGTTGCCGCCCCCGCCCGGTGTGCGACACAGCCGTTTCCGATACTACGGCGTCGCCTTCCAGAAACCATCCGGCGAGGTAAATCCCTGCGCCGGCGCCCTCCGACTGATCGCCGATAAGGAAATGAAGATACTTGAAAACGCCGCTGTGCAGTTTATTCATTTGCGCTACATGGCGCGTTTCGTGTGCGACTAATTGCTTGTCCCACATCTGCGGGTAGCCCGATGTGGCGGGGGTGGTGATTAGTTCCATGCGTTTCGGCGCCCACACCACCACGCCGTTGCTGTTGAGATTGTATGGATGCAGCACCACCGGCGTGCGCGACAGTCCAGTGCGCAACGGTTCGGCAATGTGTCGGTAGGACTGGTCGAACAGCCATGCATAACGTTGCGCCAGCGAATCTACGCCTTGCGGGTAAATTACGGTAAACCGGCGGGTCTTGATTTGCCGCCACTGTATGGCGGCAGGTTCCGTGCCGGTGTTGTAGTACTGCGCCTGCGCCGGGACAACGAACAGCAAACAATGAATAATGAATAATAAATAATGAATAATGAACAGCGAACGCCGTTTGCCGTTCACCGTTTGCCGTTCGCTCATACCGTCATAATTTCTTTTTCTTTTTTGGTGAACAATTCCTCTACTTTTTTACCAAAAGCATCGGTTTGTTTTTGCAAATCGGCTTCCGTGTCTTTTGCCACATCTTCGGGCAGCCCGTCTTTTTGCATTTTTTTCACGTTTTCCACCGCGTCGCGCCGCGCATTGCGGATGCTGATGCGTGCATTTTCACATTCGTTCTTCGTTTGTTTCACCAGTTCTTTACGGCGTTCTTCCGTGAGCGGCGGCACGTTGATGCGTATATGCTCGCCATTGTTCTGCGGATTGAATCCGATGTTGGCGGAAAGGATGGCTTTCTCAATCGGTGCAATCATTGTTTTTTCCCAAGGCTGGATAAGCATCGTACGTGCATCAGGCGTGGTGATGCTTGACACTTGGGAGAGCGGGGTCGGCGCACCGTAGTAATCCACCATAATTTGGTTCAACATCGTTGGGTTGGCTTTTCCTGCACGGATAGTAACCAATTCTGTTTCCAGATGCCCAATCGCTTTTTGCATTTTTTCTTTAGCGGCATTTACCGCTTCTTTTGCTTTTGAAATATCCATAATGTGGTTTTATTTATGAGTTAATTTTATAATGTGTTCCTTTCCGCCCCAACAGGTTTACGTGTGGGGGCGGATGATGGTTCCGATATTTTCGCCTTTCACTATGCGCAGTAAATTTCCTTCGGTATTCATGTCGAACACGACGACCGGCAGTTTGTTTTCGCTGCACAGCGTAAATGCCGTGAGGTCCATTATGCGCAAATTATTTTTATATGCTTCGTCGAATGTTAAGGCAGCGTATTTTTTTGCCGACGGGTCTTTTTCCGGGTCGGCGGTATATACGCCGTCCACGCGCGTGCCTTTAAGCAGTAGTCCGGCTTCTATTTCTATCGCCCGCAATGCCGCGCCGGTATCTGTCGTAAAAAACGGGTTGCCTGTGCCGCATGCCATAATCACCGCCGTGCCGCATTGCAAATAGCCGGTAGCTTTTTCTTTTGCATAACGTTCGCCGACAGGCTCCATGCCGATAGCCGTAAGCACCACCGCATTTGCGCCCAAACTCTGCAACGCGTTTTGCAGGGCAAGGCTGTTGATGACCGTAGCCAGCATTCCCATTTGGTCGCCCTTCACGCGGTCGAACCCTTTATTTACGCCGCTCAAACCACGGAAAATATTACCGCCGCCGATAACAATGCCCACTTGTGCGCCATTGTCCATCGCGCGTTTAATATCGGTGGCATACCGCAGCAATATTTCCGTATTGATGCCATAGGCGTCGTTACCCATCAGGCTTTCGCCGCTTAATTTTAACAGGATGCGCTGGTTGTTTGCCATATTGTAAATTTTTGTGTACAAATGTACGAAAAAAATTTTGCTCTTGCCTTATTTTATATTCCTTAAAAAAACAGCAACCTTATTCCTAAGGTTGCTGCCCGCGCTACGCTCTTTTCATATTAACCGCTCATTTTGAAATCTCGATAATTCCTTATCAAGAATAAAGCAAATACCACGCGTGATATGACAAGGAACATCTAAAAACACCTGCCTTAAGTGAAAGCAGGCTAATGTTCCGCAAATATACAAATTTAATTTTTGTATAATGCCAGTAAATTGATAACAATGCTACCGTACACAAACGGCTGCCAGCGCCGCATGGTCGCCAGTACAGTTTGAACAACCACTACCATTGGGGCAAGTGCCGTTTATCGTAACACAACCTGGCCTTTTGTAAACTGCCCAAACTGTTCCCTGGTCGGCAGCATACCAGTGGCATATTGTTAATATACCTGCTGATTGCATGCAGGCAAGTTCGGTACAGTTTGCTAATCTCCATCCGCCCCCTTTATTGCTACAGTAAGTTTTCGCGGTTGCCCTTGTGTATCCGCTGTTGCCAAATGCAACTTCGTACACTTCAACGTTACATCCGGTATAAGTAGAAGCTCCGTCCGCTGATAAGTTTCGACAATACCCCCCGACAGTCGTTAAGCCCGAAGCACAACCGCAAGAATTTGGCGCCACATCCCGAGATGATGGATTAGTTACTGCGATTGATGCTGTTTTGCTGTCTGTACTGGTACAGCCTACCGAAGAACGAACTTTTAATGTGTAATTAGTCGTTGCTGTTGGGGTAACTGTTTTAGTAGGGGAGGCTTGCCACGAACTGCCATTATCAAAACTATAGGAAGCAGCTCCACTTGCCACAGCCGTCAAGATGGCAGAAGAACCATTACATATAGATGTTGGGTTTGCCGTAAGCGAAGTTGTAGTCGGTACCGGAAATAAACCGGGGCAACCGGTCGCATCAGTGATAGATGTAATGCAACCACCGGAATAACTTGTTACACCTGCGCCGAGAGAAGAACCATTAACTACAAACGGCGGCGTACCTTTTAAAGTATAACTGTTTCCGTTTATGACTGCATTCGGCGGATAGTCGGACACATAAGCGCACCAGTTGAATTTGGCAGGGACATTGCCTAATGTTACAGTTACCGTACCATTGTACGTGCCGGAACTTC
>JAITKG010000050.1 GCA_031278495.1 Prevotellaceae bacterium
GCAAAAGCCCTCCATACCGAAGAAATAATATTGTCGATATGGGATTTCACAATAGCGGTCTTGTCTCTTTTACGTTGTAAGATGAGAGAAACGATCCATGCCGGCGCCATGATCCACCAAATGTGAAAAGAAAGATAGACCGGCATTGACATCCGCCACAAGATATAAATCAATACTACGTTCAGCAAAGCTGTAATAGCCGTCATACATCCCCAGTAAATCATAAACATGCCGCTTCCTTTTTGGACATTGTTCTGTGCCTTGTTAATCATCTCTGTGATGAGTTGTAAACTCTGTTGTTCGGTAAATTTTGTTTCCATAATTGATTTGATAGAATAATTTATGACGCAAAGATAAATAAGTTTATGATATAAACCAAATTTTATTTTGATTTTTTTTACACGAATGTAAAATACTCCCATGTATAACCCTCCGGTAGCCCTTTCCCTGCGCCGCCTGCCGGAATAATTTGCCAATTTTAACTAAGGCATAAAAAATTTTTGTATATTTGCACGGTTTTTCAAAACAATAATACTAATTTAAAAATATTATGAAATATATTACGAAAAGTTTGGTAGAAGAATATTTCCGTTCATCGGATGTCTATCACGAACAAAATGCGGAACTGCGGAAAATACCAACTATTACGGTGGACAATTATATTGTTCTCGGGCAATTGACGGCTTTGCGGTTTCTCGAATGGGTATGCCTCAATCCGGGCGGCGTGGTAGCGTTACCTACCGGAAAGACGCCTGAATTTTTTATCAAATGGATGCAGTACTATCTGGCAAACTGGGACAAAGAAACGCAAGGGGGCTTGCTGGAAAAAGTAGGATTAAAAGGCAAAAAACCCGATTTCCGTTCGCTTTATTTCTTTCAATTGGATGAATTTTTCCCGATAAATCCTGAACATGAACGTTCATTTTTTCATTTCGTGAAGAATTTTTACATTGATAACTTTGGGTTCGACCCCGCCAAAACGCGGATGATAAACACTAATTATTTAAACGACGAACAAAAGCGTATCTTGGGAAATGTGCAATCATTGGAAGAACTTTTTGCTGACGGTATCGACCTTTCGTTGCGTATTCAAAAACCGACTGCCGAAAAGGAAATTCACCGCCAGAAAGCTATCCGGCTATTCGATGAATTTTGCCAATCCTACGAAGCGGAAATACGGGATTTGGGCGGCATTGGATTCTTTTTAGGCGGCATTGGTCCCGACGGGCATATTGCATTTAATGTGGCTGGCTCCAGTCATTATTCGCATACCCGCCTCACGGGCATCAATTACGAAACGCAAGCTACCGCAGCCACCGATTTAGGCGGCATTGAACTGGTACGCAAAAAAGCGGTAATAACAATGGGATTGGAAACCATTACCTACAATCCCGATGCGGTAGCGATTATCATGGCTGCCGGGCAGTCCAAATCGCAAGTGGCGGCAAATGCTATCCAGCAACCGGCGCAATTGCTTTATCCGGCTACCGTGTTACAAAAATTGCCGAATGCGCGTTTCTTTATTACCAAGAGTGCGACTACCGAATTAAAATTATCCTCCAAAGTTGTTGAGACGCTCTACCAGAAAGAAATTTTAGTGCCGGAATATCCGCAGAAATTGGTGGTGGATGCTTGCCTGGAATACAATGCCGAATTAAAAAATGTCCCGGCAACGGTACAAACAGAAAGCGAAAAACTGCAACTTGCCAAAACAATCAGCGGAAAATCTGTGGATAAATTATTGTCCGATACGTTTACCACTATTGACGCCAAAATTGCAAAAGGACTGGAAAGCTTCAAAAATCAACGCTTCCTGCACACAGGACCTCATCATGACGATATTGAATTGGCTTATTTCCCGCTGTTGCATCACTTGGTTCGTTCCAAAGAAAATGAAAATCACTTTGTATATTGCACCAGTGGCTTTACGTCGGTAACCAACGATTACTTGCGTTCCTGTTTCGAAGCATTGGGGAAAAACATTGACAGCGGACGGCTGGATTATTTCATCGGATACAAACACTTGTTCCTCGCAGACGGAGCGCAGGACGATATCACCGGTTACTTGCAAGGCATTGCCCACCAGGATAAGGACACGCAATCGCTGTTTGTCAGCGCGCGGTTGGCGCGCAATATCGCCGTCCATCTCGCTACCGGCAATGTGGAAACAGTGCGTAATTTCATTCATGAAAATATTACGCTTATCAATCAACTGCAAGCCGGGCGGAGAGAGCCGGAAATGATTCAGGTATTCAAAGGCTGGTTGCGCGAATTTGAAGCCGAACTGGTATGGGCGCATTTTGGTATCGGTAAAGACAAGGTGCATCATTTGCGCTTGCCATTCTATACTGCCGATATTTTCCCGCAATATCCCGACCAAACAAAAGATGTAGTGCCGATCTTGAACCTGTTGCAAAAAATACAGCCAACAGTGATCACACTGGCGCTTGACCCGGAAGGCAGCGGTCCCGATACGCATTTCAAAACGCTTATCGCCTTGAGCGAAGCTATTGATAAATATGCCGCCGGGCATCCCGAAATCCCGCTGCAAATATGGGGTTACCGCAATGTTTGGTCGCGGTTTAAAATTCACGAGGTAAATATGATTGTGCCTATTTCGCTTAATTCGTTTGCGGTGTTGCACAATATGTTTAATGCATGCTTCCTGAGCCAGCGGTCGGCGTCCTTCCCAAGCTACGAATACGACGGCAGTTTCAGCGAACTGGCTCAACGGGTATGGGTGGAACAGTACGAACATTTAACGCGGCTTATGGGACAAGAATATTTTTACGAATCCGAAAACCCGATGAAACGGCGGTCATACGGCGCAATTTACCTAAAAACAATGAGCTATCAGGAATTTGCCGATTACATGAAACCTGTCCGCCGGTTGTTGAACATGAAAGATACGCTTACGCAGTAAAAACAGCAGGCAATGGCGGTAATCTGCATCGGTAATAATCCGTGTACTCTAAAAAAAAATAAATATGAATAAATTAGTAGCGGGAATTGATATCGGCGGCACCAATTCGGTGTTCGGTTTAGTGGATGACAAAGGCAAAATTTATGCCGAAGGAACTATCGCTACACGCAAGTATCCCGATTTTGACCTGTACCTGCAAGCTTTGCACGATACTATCCAAAATTTTTCTGAAACCATTGACGAGCCTTTCGAGTTGGCAGGTATCGGCATTGGCGCGCCTAACGGGAACTATTACACCGGTTGTGTAGAGTTTGCCGCTAATTTGTTATGGAAAGGCGTGCTGCCATTTGCCGACAAATTATCGGCATTGTTCCCTAATATTCCTATCAAACTTACTAACGACGCTAACGCGGCGGCTATCGGCGAGATGATTTACGGCGGCGCAAAAGGCATGAAAAACTTTTCGGTTATTACGCTTGGAACCGGCTTGGGAAGCGGGATTGTCGTAGACGGGGAATTACTCTACGGACATGACGGGTTTGCCGGCGAATTGGGACACATTATTGTAACCACCAACGGGCGCGAATGTGGTTGCGGTCGTTGCGGCTGTTTGGAAACCTACGCTTCAGCTACAGGCATCAAACGTACGGTATACAAATTGCTTGCAGACCAAGTGGCGGACAGCGAACTGAAAAATATCAGTTTTAACGAACTCTCTGCCGAAATGATTTGCACGGCGGCTATCAACGGCGACCCGGTAGCTATCGAAGCCTTTGCCCACACGGGCGAACATCTCGGGCGCGCTTTAGCCAACCTGGTAGCAATTACCGCGCCCGAAGCTATTTTCCTGTTTGGCGGACTGGCAAAAGCAGGCAAGTACATTTTTGAACCGACAAAAAAGTCGATGGAAGAAAATATGTTGAAATTCTGGCAGGAAAAAGTAGCCTTGCTGCCGTCGGGCATCAACGATAAGAATGCAGCCGTATTGGGCGCTGCCGCTTTAGTATGGAAAATTATTAACGAAAAATAATCATGCCAAAACGTTATTTTATCCGCGCGCTAAAAAGTATTGTATATTTCTTTGCAATACTTTTTTTGATATTGGCGCTCATTTATTTCATTACTCCTGAACAGGAGCGGCAAGTGCAAAGTTTCATGGAATTTCTGCAACGCAGCAGCCTGCTGAAAATGGTACTGTTCCTCGTCGTATTCGGATTGATCTATCCGTTTATCGGGTACATTGCGCAAAAAGCGCCGCGTTCGCGCCCGTTTTCAGAGGGCGATAAAGAAACTGTGATAAAAATTTTCGCTAATGCACGCTTTGTGCTGGCAAACGACGACGGCAGTGTCTTAACGTTCCGTATCATTAACCCGGTAGCGCGCGTAACGCGCATTTTTGAAGACGCCATAACCGTTGATTACGCTGCAAACCCGCTGGTGGTAGAAGGCTTGCGGCGCGACGTCATGCGACTCGCCAAAGCGGTTGAACGCTACTTGCGGGAAACCGACGACTCAATAAAAGAATAGTTCATATTACGTCCAAAAAGTTGTGCGTTGAAACCCTAACAGGGACAAGGCGCAACAACGTTATGAAGCAATATTTTTTTTTCGTTTAACAGTTATTTTTATGCAGAAAAAAGTTTACGATATACCGTAAACTTTTTGTCATAAATGCTATTTTGAGCTACCGGAATAATTGCGTACTTTTGTACTATTCTATGCATAAAAAATTTCACTATACCCCTGTTGATATTCCCGGCTTCCATTGCCATGTGCCGCTGACAACGCTGCAACCGTCGTTGGTGGTAAATGGCGTTTATCACGAGCGGCAGCCTGCGCCGCACAAGGAATTTACGATTTTGCCGCACGAAAACGGCATGGGCATTGCGCTGGCGGTAGCAGCCGGCGCGGCGGTGGAGCAACCGCTGCAAATTATTAACATACGTACCGGAGCAAATACGGGCAAGTTGGTTTTTACAAACACTTTCCTTATAGCGTCGCAGGCGCAAGCCCGACTGATTATTTGCGACCACACCATCTCGCCCGATGCGTTTATGACGGAATGCACCACCACAATTGTTGTCCAGCCCGGCGCGCAATTAGAATTGTTATGGATGCAAAGCGAACACAACCACTCGCAACACCGCTCGGAAATACGCATACAGCAAGCTGCCGGAAGCATGGTAACCTGCAACGTGATGACGCTGCACGGCGCATTCATCGAAAACGTGATAGATATAAAATTACAGGGCGAACATGCCGGTTGCTGCGCCAACGGGCTGTTTTTAATTGACGGAACGCAAAGATTTGTAACAGACGTCAGCATTGCCCACGAAGCAGGCTATTGCCGGAGCAACCAATTATTCAAAGGTATTGTAAACAACGAGGCGGTCGGTCATTTTCACGGGCGCGTGCTGGTGGCAAAGGATGCGCAAAAAACAGAAGCCTGCCAGTCGAATAATAATTTATTGCTTACCAAACAAGCTAAAATGTATACGCAGCCGCAACTGGAAATTTACGCCGACGACGTCAAATGTTCGCACGGCGCGACTATCGGGCAACTCGACGAGCAGGCATTATTTTACCTCCGTTCGCGCGGCATCGCGCTCAAAGAGGCGCGCCTGCTCCAACAAATTGGATTTGTGCAGGACGTCCTCGATAAAATAGGCATACTGCCACTGCGCGAGCGTATAGCCGGTTTAGTGGAAAAGCGTTTACAGGGGAAATTCTCCCGGTGCATTGACTGTGAATGGCATTGCTGCTAATGTCTTTTTTTTTGCACAAACTATTGTTGAAAAAACCGGAAACGCTGATTATTCCTTACATTCCGTCCACTTGTTAATTTCTTCGTTAATAAGTATCGTTTTCGGCTTGCCAAAAAAATTACAAGTTGTCGTAACTTAGCACTCCGTTTTGCGCGGAATAAAGTTACCATATTATTTATTTTATTAAAAAAAGATGAACCTTGCCATTCAACCAACAACACTACCGGGTACCCCGATGAATATACCATTTAATATACCGGAAGAAAATATAACATATATAAAAGTAGAAAGAGAAATGAGTTCCAATAAAGAACAGAAATCAGAAAAAACGACAGAAAAAGTCGGCGAACAGAAAATTTATACCTATGAAGAAGCGGTGGCGGCGACCAAAGCATATTTCAAAGGCGACGAAATGGCGGCAAATGTATGGGTAACCAAATATGCCATGAAAGACTCGTTCGGGAATATTTTCGAACGCACGCCCGGCGATATGCACCGGCGGCTGGCAAAAGAATTTGCGCGTATCGAACAACAGTATGAAAACCCGATGAGCGCCGAAGAAATCTTTGAACTGTTGAAAGACTTCAAATACGTTATTCCGCAAGGCGGTCCCATGACCGGCATCGGTAATGACTGCCAGATTGCGTCGTTGTCGAATTGCTTTGTCATCGGGCATAAAAACCCTGCCGATTCATACGGCGGCATTATGCGCATTGACGAAGAACAGGTGCAATTGATGAAACGCCGCGGCGGCGTGGGACACGACCTCTCGCATATCCGTCCGGGCGGCAGTCCGGTGCTGAACAGCGCGCTCACCTCCACCGGCGTAGTGCCGTTCATGGAACGCTATTCAAACTCTACGCGCGAAGTGGCGCAAGACGGACGGCGCGGCGCACTGATGTTAAGTATTTCCATCAAACACCCCGATGCGGAGCATTTCATTGACGCAAAAATGGAACAGGGAAAAGTAACGGGCGCCAATGTGTCGGTGAAAATTGACGATGAATTTATGCGCGCCGCCCTGCACGGGAAAAAATATACCGCGCAATACCCGATTGACGCCAAAGAACCGAAATACAAAAAGGAAATTGACGCTACGGCATTGTGGAAAAAAATTATTCACAATGCGTGGAAATCCGCTGAACCCGGCGTATTATTCTGGGATACGATTATCCGCGAATCGGTGCCCGATTGCTACGCCAGCTTGGGCTACCGCACGGTAAGCACCAACCCCTGCGGTGAAATTCCCTTGTGCCCCTACGACAGTTGCCGGCTGATTGCACTTAACCTGTACAGTTATGTCGAAAACCCGTTTACGAAAAAAGCGGTATTCAACAAGGCATTGTTTGTGCAGCACGTCGCCAAAGCCATGCGCCTGATGGACGATTTGATTGATTTGGAACTGGAAAAAATAGACGCTATCATTGCAAAGATTGACGGCGACCCGGAAGATGCCGACGTGCGCCGCGTGGAACGCGAACTGTGGCTGAAGATAAAAGAAAAAGCCATCAACGGCCGCCGTACCGGTTTGGGGATTACCGCCGAAGGCGACATGCTTGCCGCATTGGGGCTGCGCTACGGCACGGACGAGGCTATTGATTTTTCCGTAGACGTCCAGAAAACGCTGGCAATAGAAGCCTACCGCGCTTCGGTAACAATGGCGAAAGAACGCGGCGCTTTTTCCATTTACGACGCCAAATGCGAAGAAAGCAATCCGATGATTAACCGTATCCGCAAGGAAGACGAAAAATTGTACGAAGACATGGTGCGCTACGGCCGCCGCAATATTTCGATGCTCACCATTGCGCCGACAGGCACTACCAGCATGATGACGCAAACCACCTCCGGCATCGAGCCGGTGTTCTCGCCCATGTACCGCCGCCGCCGCAAGGTAAATCCAAACGACAAGAACACGAAGATTACTTACGTTGACGAAGTGGGCGACGCATGGGAAGAATACAACGTGTGCCACCATAAATTCCTTACGTGGTGCGAAGCCAGCGGCTATAACATTGACGAGGTAATGAACTACAACGACGATGAACAAAAACAACTGATAGAAAAATCGCCCTACTATAAAGCCACCGCCAACGACGTGGACTGGGTGGCGAAAGTGAAAATGCAAGGTCGCATACAGAAATGGGTAGACCATTCCATTAGCGTAACCGTCAACCTGCCGGCGAACATTTCCGAAGAAACGGTAGCGGAAGTCTACAAAACGGCATGGGAAAGCGGATGCAAAGGTATTACGGTATACCGCGACGGTTCGCGCGGCGGCGTTCTAATCAACAAAGAACCCAAAAAAGAAGAAACGCCGGCAGGCATGCCTCAAAAACGCCCCGAAGTATTAAAAGCCGAAGTGATACGCTTCAAAAACGGCAACGAGCAATGGATTGCTTTCGTCGGCATGTACAACGGGAAACCCTACGAAATATTCACCGGGTTGGTTGACGAGGAAGTGCGCACTATCCCGCGTTCCATCACAATGGGGGAAATTGTGAAGGTGAAAGACAAAAAGGGTAAATCGCGTTACGACTTCCAATATATCGACCGCTACGGTTATCCCAATACTTTTGGCGGTATTTCACACATGTTCAAAAAAGAATTTTGGAATTATGCCAAACTGATTTCGGGCGTCCTGCGCAACAACATGCCGATTGTGGACGTCGTCAACCTGGTGCAGGGGCTGGAATTGGACAGCGATTCCATCAATACTTGGAAAAACGGCGTGGAACGCGCTTTGAAACGTTACATCCCCGACGGAACAACTATCGCAGGACAAACCTGCAGCCAATGCGGCTCCGATTCGCTGGTATTTCAGGAAGGCTGCCTGATTTGCAAAAATTGCGGATACTCAAAATGCAGTTAAAGTGATTAGGCGATTAAGTAATTCAGTAATTAGCAGCAGGGATAGTCGTTAGCCTCTTAATCTCTTAATCCCTTAGTTTCTTAATCCCTCAATCTCTTAATCCCTTAATCTCTTAATTTCCTAATCCCTTAATATCTTAATATCTTAATCCCTTAATTTCCTAATCCCTTAATCTCTTAATCCCCCCATGTTACTCTTTCCTTCTGCAAAAATCAACATCGGGTTGCACGTGACGGCGAAGCGTCCCGATGGTTTTCATGAAATAGAAACGCTTTTCTATCCGGTGGCGTCGTTGCATGATGTATTGGAAGTAACGCCGTCCGACCGGTTGGCTATCCGGTTATCCGGGTTGCCGGTGGCGGGCGCGCCGGAAGACAACCTCTGCATGAAAGCTTACCGTTTATTACAAGCCCGTTTTGATTTGCCGCCGGTAGCTATTTACCTGCACAAAGCCATTCCTCCGGGCGCGGGACTGGGGGGCGGCTCTTCGGACGCTACCGCCACGCTGCTGGCGTTGAATGAACTTTTCTCGTTGCAACTCTCCGCCGGGCAACTTTTCCACTATGCCGTGCAATTGGGCAGCGACTGTGCATTCTTCCTCCATCGCGAACCCATGCTCGCCACCGGACGCGGCGAGGTCTTGACTCCCCTACCCTCCCTGCATTTGCAACCTTTCCGTATCGTTATAGAAACGCCGCCGGTATTTAGCAGCACGGCGGAAGCCTATGCCGGAATAACGCCGCGCACCCCGTCATTACCGCTGGCTTCGCTGCTGGCGCAGCCTGCCGGACAATGGAAAGGCACGGTAGTAAACGATTTCGAAGCGTCTGTCTTTGCTCGATTCCCCCTGTTGGCGCAAATAAAGCAACGCCTCTATGACGACGGCGCAATCTATGCCGCCATGAGCGGTAGCGGTTCCGCCATTTTCGGACTTTTTAATGTGACTAACTAATGTGCCAATGTGCCAATGTACTAATGTGACATTGGGCTGCGCCGGCAGTCAGTTTCTAATTTAAAAATTTAAAGATTTCATAATTTAAAAATTTAAAAAAAACCGCCGGCGCATTTTTGCACCGGCAGTTCATTTTGCACCCGGCTTTCAGTTGAAAGTTGAAAGCCCTTCGGGCGATAAAGGCGCTGCGCGCGATAAAAGCCCTGCTGGCGGCGAATGCGCTATGCGCGGTGAATGCGCTACGCGCGATAAAGGCGCTGCGCGCGATAAAAG
>JAITKG010000081.1 GCA_031278495.1 Prevotellaceae bacterium
AACGAACGCATGGTTTTCGACGCCTACGCGGTCGAATCCGGAACGCATTGCCTGTGCGACTTTTTGCGCGGTGGTTTCGTCTTTGCTCAAGGCAAAGATAGAGGGACCGCTGCCCGAAATGCTGCATCCCAGCGCACCCGCATCTATGGCAGCTTGTTTGATAGCGTAAAATTCGGGAATGAGCAAGGCGCGTACCGGCTCCACAATCACATCGTGCAGCGAGCGTCCGATAAGCCCGTAGTCGCCGGTAAAAAGCCCCGCTACCAGCCCGGCGAGGTTGCCCCACTGTTCTATGGCTTTCTTTATAGGCACTTCCTGCCGCAGGATCTTGCGGCTATCGCTGGTGCGCACTTCGATTTGCGGGTGCACCACAGCGGCATATACCGGCGGGTGTGGAATGGGAATAATATCCAATGGCGCGTAGCTGCGCACCAGCGTGAAGCCGCCCAAGAGCGCCGGCGCCACATTGTCGGCATGTGCCGAACCGCTTGCCGCCCGTTCGCCCTGCATGGCAAATTCAATTAACTGCCGGCGCGTAAACGGACGGCCAAGCAGTTCATTTGCGCCAAACACGCCGGCAGCCGCGCTCGCCGCGCTGGAGCCGACGCCGCTGCCGGGCATGATTTTCGACAGGAATGTAATCGTGAAGCCCTGCTTGCTTTGCAATGCGTCGAGCATGGATTGCAGGGCAACGGCAGTAACGTTTTTTTCGGGGGACAGCGGCAGGTGATAGGGCGTTTCGTCGTGCAGTTCGAGGCGGCAGCTGTTGTTGAGGGCAACGTCGATTTCGTCGCCGGGGCTGTTGAGCGCAAAGCCCAACACATCAAACCCGCAGGCTACATTGGCTACCGTCGCCGGCGCAAATATTTTTACGTTCCTTGACATGGTTTATTTCTAATTTCGATTTCTAATGGCTGACGCCAGCCATTCATTATTCATTGTTCATTCTTTAGATGTTGGCTATGCGGATGATGTCGCCGAAGACGCCGGCAGCCGTAACCGCCGCACCGGCGCCCGCGCCTTTGATGACCATTGGTTGCGCACTGTAGCGCTCGGTGTAAAGCGTGATAATATTGTCGCTGCCTTGCAGGTTGAAAAACGGATGCGTGCCGTCTACTTCCTGCAAGCCGATAGCGGCTTTCCCATCGAGAAGCGACGCCACAAACCGCCAACGTTTACCGGCGGCATGCAATGCCTTGCGGCGTGTTTCAAAACCGGCGTCCAGCTTTCGCACTTTTTCAAAAAACAGGTCTATCGTGGGCGTATCAAAGCAACTTTGGGGCAAAAACGGGGTTATTTCCACATCGGTTTTTTCCAAAGGATAGCCGCACTCGCGGGCTAAAATTAAGATTTTGCGCAGTACGTCCACGCCGCTCAAATCGACGCGCGGGTCGGGTTCGGAGTAGCCTTTTTCTTTCGCCGCCCTGATAGCTTCGCTCATCGGGATGGTTTCGCTAACAGTATTGAAAATAAAGTTGAGCGTGCCGGACAGCACCGCCTCCAGCTTGATAATCTTGTCGCCGCTTAACACCAGTTCGTTTATGGTTTTAATCACGGGCAATCCCGCGCCGACATTCGTTTCGTAGAGGAACTTCACGCCCCGCGCACGCGACAGGTCTTGCAGTTTCCGGTAAGTTTCATAAGCGCCGGAGCAGGCAATTTTATTTGCCGTTACGACCGACACAAACGATTGCAACACGTTTTCATAAATGCCCGCTACTTCCGCGCTGGCGGTGCAATCCACAAAAATACTGTTGCGCAGGTTGAGCGTCGAAAGGTGTTGCAGGAAGCCGTCCAGATGCAGCGGCACGCCTTTGCGTTCAAGCGTTCCCTGCACATCGTCAAGCCCTATGCCCTGTTCGTCAAACAGCATTTTCCGGGAGTTCAGCACGCCCACGAGGTTTATTTTAAGGTGGTGGCGCATCATCAAATCTTCGCGCTGCTGCCGTATTTGCTGCACCAGATGGCTGCCCACCGTGCCGACGCCGGCGATATACAGGAAAATTTCCTTGTAATCGACCAAGAAAAAGGCTTCGTGAACTACATTGAGCGCCTTGCGCAAATCCGCCTTGCGGACAACAGTGGAAATATTCAATTCCGACGACCCCTGGGCAATGGCAACCACGTTCACGCCGTTCTTCCCCAGCGTGTGGAACAGCTTGCCTGATATGCCCGGCATGCGTTTCATGTTCTCGCCCACAATGGCAATGACCGACATGTCGTTTTCTATTTTCAGCCCTATCGTCTGGTGGCTTATTTCTATTTCAAAGGCGCGTTCGATAGCATTCCGGGCTTGCGCCACATGTTCCGGAACAATGGCAAAGGTGATGGACTGCTCCGACGACGCCTGCGAAATAAGCGCCACATTGACTTCCGCTCCCGCCAGCGCGCCGAACAGGCGTTTTGAAATGCCCAGAATTCCCGCCATTCCTACGCCGTGCAACGTAAGTAATGCAATATCGTCAATGGATGAAATGCCTTTGACAGACTGGTTGGATACCTTGTCGGCGCTGGCGTCTACCAGCGTTCCTTCGGCTGTGGGGTTGAATGTATTTTTTATCCGCATGGGAATATTGGCGGGCAACAGCGGATGCACCGTTGGCGGATAAATGACCTTTGCGCCAAAGTTCGACAACTCGAAAACCTCCTGGTAACTGAGGCGCTTAATGGGACAGGCTTTTTCCACCTTGCGCGGGTCGGCGGTCATAAAACCGTCCACGTCCGTCCATATTTCTACGAGCGAAGCGCCGGCAGCAGCTGCCAGGATTGCGGCGGTATAGTCGCTGCCGCCCCTGCCGAGCGTAGTAGTGACGCCGTTTCCGTCGGAGGCAATGAAACCCGGTAACACCGCCCGTCCTTTTATCGTTGATAAAATTCCGGCAGCAAGCGCCTTTGTCTTTTCAAAATCAACCTGTGCTTTGCCAAAGGCGCTATCTGTTTTGATGATGCTGCGTGTGTCAAGCAACACGGCGCCGTCAATAACTTCGCTCACCAAAAAGGCGCTCATGCGTTCGCCGAAACTCAGCACGTAATCCTGCAATTTCGGCGTATGCTCCTGCAGGCGCGACATGCTTTGCAAATAGTCTTCGAGTTCATTCAGCAATACTTTCAGTCCGCTCAACACATGTCCCTGCTGTTGCGGTTTTATCAATGCTTTTGCAGCATTCAGATGGCGTTCTTCTATTTCCGCCAGTTCTTTCCTGAACGCTTCATTGCCTGCGGCAGCCATCATGCCAGCCTTTACCAGCTGGTCGGTTACGCCGCCCAATGCCGATACTACCACAAATTTATTATCGTCGCATTGTTCTACGATGGACTTTACTTTTTTAATGTTTCCGGGCGTTGCCACCGACGAGCCGCCGAATTTCAAAATCTTTATCATTGGTTAAATCGCTAAGCCCGGCAAAGGTAGTATAATTTTGTAATATTACCAATGGCTGGGGGAAGATAATTTATTTGGTCAATGCAAGTAACCGGCGACACCCTGTCCGGATGAGATTTTATAGTCCATATTATTTGTACGGATTTTACCTGTGCCGGGAACATTTTTATTGTTTCACGGTTGCGCGATGAAACCTTAACGGGAACACGGCGCAACGGCAGGGGTGTTCGTTTTGTACCCCGCGCTTACGCACGGGGCTATAATAATACCGCCCCTTCGGGGCTGCCGCCAGCCAATCAGTCACATTAAATAATTAGCAAAAGCCCCCCAGCCCCCGAAGGGGGAGCAAGGATG
>JAITKG010000082.1 GCA_031278495.1 Prevotellaceae bacterium
TCTTTTAGCTCGTTTTTTTCCGCTTTTTTCCTCAAATTCGTCCCGCCTGTTTTTTTAGCTTCGTTAATCCACTGACCATGAGTTGTGAGCTGTGCGCCGTTTTTGACTGAGTAAGTTAATTTAAAATAGAAAAATTAAACAATGTAAATTATAATGCAAATTTATGTTAATTTCTTTTTAAATTCCAAAAAAATATATTCATATTACTACATCATGCCTGAGTAATAACCGCAATTTTTATACATCATTTCAACTATTTAAAATATGTAAAACAGTACTAATCACAATAGTGTAAATATTTTGCAAAGGGTAAATAAATTTGTAAAAAAAACATATATTACGCAGGTAGAATTTATTTTATAAAATATAATTATATTTGTGTATTGATAATATAAGTAATGCGATACTATGTATATATATATTCACTTGTATGCGTGTTGTCTATATACTTATTTGTAGTAACAACTGCTTGTGCGGTCGAGAGCTATGAGAGTAATCCGTGTATAACTAATTATACACAGTCCGATTACCATGCAGTGCGGCAAAACTGGGCATTGACGCAAGACCAACAAGGGATTATGTACTTTGCCAATAAAAGCGGCATGTTGGTATTCGACGGCATACGATGGCAATTGTTTACATTGCCGGGCAATCGGGGCATACGAACAGTGGCTTTTGACACACTTTCACAACGTATTTACTGCGGCACATTTGAGGAATTTGGCTATTGGGAACGCGATAAATTCAATGAGTTAAAATATTATTCGGTAAGCGACAGCCTCCGTTCCTATACCCTGCACAATGATGAAATCTGGTCTATAGATTTTATGGGCGATACGGTTATTTTCCGTTCGTTCGCCACTTACTTTTCGTACTACGGGGGAAAAATACAGGCAGCGGCGTTCCCTGCAACGTGTTTGTCAATGGGTAAAATACATAATAACGTATATGCGGCCACTATCGACGGATTGTATGTGCTGAAAGACTCCATGTTTGAATTGCTTCCCGGCGGGGCGCTATTTACCGGTGATAGACAAATCAACGCCTTGCTGCCATTCGATGACAAACAGGTACTCATTGCCACCAAAAGCGACGGATTATATTTGTACGACGGAAAAACATACCGCCGCTGGACAACCGCCGCCGACAAATTGCTTATCAACAGTCAGGTTAACCGCGCTTTGAACGTACAAGACTCATTGTTCCTGTTCGGCACTATTATGAATGGCGTCGTTGCGATTGACCGGCAGGGCAAACAGGCGTGGCACCTGCATCAAGCCAATGGCTTGCAAAATAACACCGTATTGGGTTTGTTTGAAGACCGTGAGGGCAACATCTGGGTAGGGCTGGACAACGGCATCGACTGTATAGCGGCTACGTCGCCACTGCATTTTTACCGCGGCAACTACGATAATATAGAAGCAGTATACGCGATCATGGAACATGGGAATGCCTTGTATCTGGCGACGAACAAGGGACTTTTCCGCAGCACGGCAGAAACGGGGCGTTTCAGGATGGTGCCGGAAACGCAAGGGCAAGTGTGGGACCTCGCGGTATGGAACGAACAGTTGCTTTGTGGACACAATGCCGGTACTTTCCGTATAGAGGGCGACAGGGCTATTCCGGTCTCAACCATTACGGGTGGTTATTGCCTGCGGTTGTTCCCGACGAACAAAGGCAATGTGCTGCTGCAAAGCACCTATACACAATTGGTGATATACAGGCAAAATGCGCGGGGGCTTTGGCAATTCAGTCATGCAATTCCCGATTTTATCGAGCCGGTGTGTTACTTGGAGATAGACCACTTAGGGAATATCTGGGCTGGACATACGGAAAAAGGCGTTTTCCGGATACGGCTGAATGAAACGCTTACGAAAATTGATGAATACAGGTACTATCCCAGCATCGACCATTACAACACCGACCGGATGGGCGTGTTTAAAGTGAACGGGCGTATCGTGTTTACTACCGGTCGTGAGTTGTATACTTATGACGACATCCATGATTCTATTGTACCTTATTATAAACTCAACGAAACACTCGGCAAGTTTGCCACCGCCCATAAAATTATGGACACCGGCAACCATCATTACTGGTTTGCCTGTAATGATGAACTGGCTTGTATCACATTCGACAATGCCGGTAACAGCCAAATCCTGTTACAAATTCCGCATAGCGCACTGAAAAACCATGTGATAATAAATAACGAATGGGTTTATACCAACCGGCAGCAGACTTCATTTATCGGACTGAGCAACGGGTTTGCCACGCTCAACGGACAACGGGAGCCGCTGCCCGCCGTGTCTGCCGCTATCCTGTTGCGCAGTATCGAAGCCTACACAAAGAAACAACAGCGGCTGCTATTGGAACCGGACGTAGCGCAGGCGCAATTGCCATCGCCATACCGCACGGTTAAATTTACTTTCGCCTACCCTTCTTTTTCTCCCAACGGCATAAAATTGTGGTATAAACTCGACGGACTGGAAAAAGAGTGGTTGCCGGTAACCGGCAATTATGAGAAAGAATATTCACGCTTGCCGGCAGGAAAATATGTGTTCACTATTAAAGCAACCGACCAAAGCGATAACGTACTTGCACAAACGCAATATACCTTCATCATCCGGCCATCGTGGTATGCCGGCAAAGTCGCTTTTGGCTGCTATGGCATACTGGGGCTGTTACTGCTATTCTTCTCCTATAAAATAGGGTACGGGCAATTACAGCGGCAGCACCAAAAATTATTGCACAAGGAAGAAGAAAGAAGACAGGAAGAATTGTCCCAACAAGAACAAAAAATCATCCGGCTCAAAAACGAAAAATTAGAAGCGGAAGTCCTCTTCAAAGCAAAAGAACTTGCCGTGAGCGCTATGGCCATCACGCAAAAAAACAATGTGCTGCTGACTTTGAAACAGGAACTGCAAAAAGAAGACAGCGCAAAAAATATCAAGCACATCGTTAAACTTATCAATAAAAACCTTTCCTCAGAAAAGGATTGGGAAATGTTTGAAGCGAATTTCGACCTTATCCACAACCGCTTTTTCCGCAACTTGAAAGAGCGTTCGGCGCAACTCACGCCGCGCGACTTGAAGCTTTGCGCCTACCTGCGGCTTAACCTGACCACCAAAGAAATTGCGCAACTTACCGGCAATTCGGTACGCGGCGTGGAAGTAGCCCGTTTCCGGCTGCGAAAAAAATTGCAACTCGATCCGGGACAAAATCTCAATGAATTTATGCTCGAATTTAAAGGCTAAATACTATATGCAAATTATCGTATCTTTGTAAAAGATAAATTTCAGTTTAATGATTTCCTTTCTTACTGCTTTGGCGTTTATGACCGCGATGTATTTCGTGTACGGGAAATATGTCGATAAGGTTTTTGCTCCGGACAAGCGACGTCCTACGCCGGCTTATACGCTTGCCGACGGCGTGGATTACGTTCCCATGTCAAACAAGCGGATTTTTCTGATACAGTTTCTCAATATTGCGGGCTTGGGACCTATCTTCGGCGCTATCATGGGCGCCATGTACGGGCCAGTCGTGTTTTTGTGGATTGTGTTCGGCACGATCTTCGGCGGCGCCGTGCATGATTACCTTTCGGGAATGATTTCGCTGCGCATGGACGGGAAAAGTTTACCGGAAATTATCGGCAGCCAGCTCGGTTGGACGGTGAAACAGGTACTGCGCGCGTTCACCGTTCTTTTGATGATTCTCGTGGGCGTGGTATTCGTGTCAGGACCGGCGGACTTGCTTACCAAGCTGGTCAATGGCGCGGTGGATTACCGTGCCTGGGTGGCGGTTATTTTCTGCTACTACATCCTTGCAACGCTTTTTCCCATTGACAAAATCATCGGGCGGATTTATCCGGTATTCGGGTTTGCGTTGCTGTTTATGGCGGTAAGCATTTTTGTGGTATTGTTGTTCCATGCAGGCAATATGACGGAACTGACCTTTGCTAATTTTGGAAACCAACATCCCGATGCGGCGAAGTTGCCATTGTTCCCCATGTTGTTTATTACGGTGGCATGCGGCGCCATTTCCGGATTCCACGCCACCCAGTCGCCCCTGATGGCGCGCTGTTTGAAGAACGAAGCCGACGGCAGGAAAGTGTTTTTCGGCGCTATGGTAGCCGAAGGCATTGTAGCGTTGATATGGGCGGCGGCGGCGATGAGCTTTTTCAACGGATTGGACGGATTCCATAGTTTCATGAAAGCGAATAACAACAGCGCCGCCATAGCCGTAGACACCATTGCACACGAGCGGTTAGGCGTTTTCGGCGCAGCGTTGGCGCTGCTGGGCGTTATTGCTGCGCCGCTCACGTCGGCGGACACGGCGTTCCGCTCGGCGCGGCTGATTATTGCAGACTTTTTGAACTTCCCGCAAAAAAAACTGCGCAGCCGCATCATCGTGTCCGTTCCGCTGTTTGCCGTGTGTATCCTGTTGCTGCTGCTGGGTCAAGAGAGTTTCGACGTTATCTGGCGGTACTTTGCATGGTGTAATCAAACGCTGGCGGTATTTACGCTGTGGGCAATCACCGTATATCTTTCCCGGTCGAAAAAAAATTACTGGATCACCCTTATCCCGGCGTTGTTTATGACGGCTGTTTGCACTACCTATATCTTAATTGCTTCGGAAGGATTTGCCTTGCCGCCCGTGTGGGCTTATGCCGGCGGCGGCGGCGTAACACTGCTGCTACTCGCCTGTTTTTACCGAGGCATGGAGCGCGGAACACAGAAAACCCTTAATTCATAATTTAAAAAATGCGTTTAACTTTTCTTGGCACGGGCACATCACAAGGGATTCCGGTTATTTCATGCAGTTGCGACGTATGTTGTTCCACCGATGCACGCGATAAGCGGTTACGCGCTTCGGCGTTGTTTGAAGCCGGTGGCGTTACCATACTGGTGGATGCGGGACCCGACTTCCGGCAACAGTTGCTGCGGGCGCAGGTGAAACGGCTCGACGGCATTTTGCTCACCCATGAGCACAAAGACCACATGGGCGGGCTGGACGATGTGCGGGCATTAAACTATACGTCCGGAAAACCGGTGGACGTCTATGCTGAACAACGCGTACAGCAAGCCCTGAAACGGGAATATGCCTATGCTTTCGCCGAAGAAAGGTATCCGGGCGTGCCGGAATTTAACCTCATTACTATCGACGAAAACCCTTTTACGGTAAAGGGTGTAACCGTGCTGCCCATTCGCGTGCATCACCACCAGTTGCCCGTGCTGGGCTTTCGTATCGGCAACATAGCTTACATCACCGACGCCAGCCGCATCGACGACTGCGAAAAAGAAAAACTGCGCCACTTGGATATTTTGACATTGAATGTTATTCGCCGCACGCCGCACCTGTCGCATTTTTCGCTGCCGGAAGCTTTGGCGCTGGCGGAGGAACTGCAACCGAAGCAACTCTACCTCTCGCACCTTTCGCACCAGATTGAGCGGCACGCCGAACTGGCTGCCTCCCTGCCGCCCAACGCGGCTCCCGCTTACGACGGGCTAACGGTAAGCAGCGTGTTGTAAGCAATAGTCATATTCATTTACCGTTTTTTTTGTATCTTTGTTTGCCATATAAACAAAGTATGTCCAAATTTTTTGCACTCATAGGCAGTTATTTTTTGTTGATGCGTAAGGTGTTTACAAAACCCGACCGTTTTTCGGAAACATGGAAGCAGTTTGTAATAGAACTGGAAAAAGTCGGGGTTTTGTCGGTGCCGCTGGTGGCGATTGTGTCGATATTTATTGGCGCGGTTATTACGCTGCAAACATCGTATAACCTTACCAGCCCTTTCATCCCAAAGATGTATGTGGGTTACATGACGCGCGAAACCATGTTGCTGGAATTTAGTTCTACCATGATTGCGTTGATACTTGCCGGGAAAATCGGTTCAAGCATCGCCTCCGAAATCGGCACAATGCGCATCACCGAGCAGATAGACGCTATGGAAATAATGGGCGTAAATTCGGCGAACTATTTAATTTTACCCAAAATTTGCGCCGCCACCATTTTTAACCCGCTGCTTACGTTATTGAGTTTTTCCATTGGATTGCTTGGCGGGTGGCTCATTGTAACCATTACCGGCGTGGTGATGCCGGAGCAATATGAAGAAGGCATCCGGTATGCCTTCCAGCCCTATTATGTGGTTTATGCGATTATAAAAATGGCGGTGTTCAATTTTATCATTACGTCGGTTTCGGCGTTCTACGGCTACTATGCAAAAGGCGGCTCGCGCGATGTGGGGCGGGCTGCAACGAACGGCATCGTAAATTGCAGTTTGTGCATTTTGATTTCTAATTTAATCCTGACCCATGTTTTATTGTAATGATAAAAGTTAATCATCTTTATAAATCCTTTGATGGACGCCTTGTTTTGGAAGATGTGTCGGTGGTGTTCGATGCGTGCAAGACGAACCTTATTATCGGCGCGAGCGGTTCCGGGAAAACCGTATTGCTTAAATCGCTTGTGGGGCTTCACGACGCCGACAGCGGCGAAATCTGGTTCGACGATATACAGTATAATACTTTATCGTTCGCCGGGAAAAAGAAAATGCGGCAGAAAGTCGGGTTGCTCTTTCAAAGCAGCGCCCTGTTTGACTTTGCTACGGTAGAAGAGAATATCATGTTCCCCATGAACATGTTCACCGGCTGGTCGCGCGCCGAAAAACTGGAACGGGTAAACTTCTGCTTGCAACGCGTCCGTTTGGAAAATGTCAATCATCTTTACCCGTCGGCATTGAGCGGCGGCATGCAAAAACGGGTCGGCATTGCCCGCGCCATTGCCCTCAATCCGCGCTACCTGTTTTGCGATGAGCCCAATTCCGGGCTTGACCCGCGCACTTCTATCGTCATCGACGAGCTGATACATGAAATCACGCATGAATTTGGCATGACGACAATCATCAATACGCACGACATGAATTCCGTGCTGGAAATCGGCGAAAAAGTAATCTTTATCTATGAGGGCAAAAAGTGCTGGGAAGGCGCTAACAACGAGATTTTGCGCACCGATAATGCCGAATTAAACCGTTTCGTATTCGCATCAAAAATGGCGCAACAGTTAAGAATTAAGAATTAGGAATTGGCGGCAGCTACATCTTCGCATTTTCACATCTTCATATCTTCGCATCTTCACATCAGAAATCGCAAGTTTCACATTTTTCACTTAGCTGTTCTATTTCCACTGTAACATGCTGGATGTGCAAATTCTTCAAAACGTTTTTGACTTGCTGTTTTAATATAACGGTTTGCCGGGAGGTCAAGGCGGGGTCTACGACTACATGTAACGATGAAATATTGTATTCGCCGTCCATTGTCCAGAGGTGCAGGTCGTGAATGGATTTTACGCCATCCAAGTTTTGCAACGCCGTTTCGACGGCTTCACAGGAAACATTGCCGGGCGTTCCCTGCAATACAACCCGCAGCGTGTCGCGCAAATTGTGGTAAATATTGAAAAGGATATAGCACGCAATGCCCAGCGACAGGACAGGGTCTAACACCGGAACATCTACAAAAAGCATCACCACGCTGCCAATAAGCACCGCTATCCAGCCAAGCACGTCTTCCAACAGGTGCAGGCTGACGGTGCGCTCGTTCAGCGAATGTCCCTTTTTGAGGCGCAGCATGGCTATCCCGTTAATCACAATGCCGGCAATGGCTAAAAACAGCATGCCTTTAGCGTCGGCTGCCTGAGGCGACACCAAGCGTTGTACACTTTCGCTGATAACAAAAAACGACCCCAGCAACAAGACCACCGAGTTGATGAGCGCTCCCAGCAACGAAAAACGGCGGTAACCGTAAGAATATTTCGCATCCCTTTCTTTCTTCGATACTTTTTGGAAATACCATGCCAACGCCAGCGAAAAGCTGTCGCCGAAATCGTGCAGCGCATCGGAAAGAATGGCGATACTATTGGTAAAGAAGCCGCCGATGACCTCAATAATACTGAACGCAAGGTTCAGGAAAAACGCTACTTTTATATTTTTGTCGGGAGAGTGTACCATTTTGATTTACGGATTTACAGATTTATGGATTTACAGATTTAGCTGACGCCATTTTGTTTATTGCTCTTAATCACTTAATCGCCTAACTACATTGCTCGCAGCCGTCGCAACCGGTGCAGAGGCATTTCTTTTTGTTTTTGCGCGTAACCGCATACATAATGCTCCCGCCGGTGATAGACAACGCTAACAACAGTATCACAGTAGTGGCTATATTCATTTTCAAAAACAGTGCGCCTGTTTGATAGACGATAAAACTTACTATCCATGCGGTGGCGAACCAAAAGAAAAGCGTGAAGAGCGTCCATTTTGCGCTTTTCAGTTCGGCGAAAGCAGTGGCTACGGCGGCAAAACAAGGCACGCTAAGCAAATTAAATATCATAAACGTCATAGCGGTCAGCGGTGAAAATACCGGCAACATGGCAAGGACGGTTATCAGCGAGCTTTCGCCTTCCGGCGTTTGCGCCGTTTCTTCGCTGAATCCGGGAATGTAGAGGACGCCCATAGTGGCGACCACCAGCTCTTTTGCAATCAATCCGGTTAAAATAGCGACAATGAGTTTCCACCCGTCGGGACCTTGCGCAAAGCCCAGCGGCATAAAAATCCAGCGGACTGCAGATCCGATTTGCCCGAGTATGCTGTGTATGCTGTCGCCGGGTTCGAGCATCTCGAAACGGAAATTGAAGTTTTGCAGAAACCAAATCACAATCGTTGCCGCCGCCACAATGGTAGTTACCGTAATCAAAAACCCTTTCAACTTTTCCCACAGGTAAAGCGACGTGTTCTTTATGCGCGGCAAACGGTATACCGGTAATTCCAGCACGAAGTTCGACCGGTTTTTCCTGAACACCGTTTTTTTAAGCGCCAACGCCGCCAATATAGCTACGGCAACGCCAATGGCATATATGGCAAAGACAACAAAGTCGGCGTTCTCGGGAAACATGGTGGCGACGATGATAGACCATATCGCCAGCTTTGCGCCGCACGAGAAGAATGGAATAAGCATTAACGTCAGCCGTTTTTCTTTTTCGTTGTCGAGCGTACGCGTGCCCATCATGGCGGGAACGGAACACCCGAAGCCCATCAGCATCGGCAGAATGGCTTTGCCCGACAACCCGAACCGCCGCAGCGGGCGATCCATCAGGAATGCTACGCGCGCCATGTAGCCCGTATCTTCCAGAATTGACAGGAACAGGAATAACAATAATATCTGCGGCAGGAATGTCAGCACGGTACATACGCCATTGACCAGCCCGTTTACCAGTAAGCCAATAGCCCATGGCGCGGCGTCTACGCTTTGCAGGAAACCGGTGAGCCGTTCGCCGGCGAATGTTTGCAGCATCTCGGTATAGCCCTGCAACAGCACGCCCAGACTGGGGATGCTTTCGCCCAAGACGCCGAGCCGTTTCAGGAATAAAAAGTCGGCGGCAAAAATCAAGTGGAACACCGCAAACAGGATAAACAGGAATGCCGGCAATCCCCAAACCCGGTGCGTAAGCAGCCGGTCGATTTTTTCCGATTGCGACAGGCTCCGGTTCCGGTATGATTTTACGACAGCGGGTTTCACTTCGTTTGTGATAAACTTGTAGCGCAAGTCCGCCATCTCTGCTTCGTAGTCTACGGCGGGTTGCGGCGCGCCCGTAGCGTTTGTGGCGGCGGAATGTTCAAATTGCAGTTTCAGGTTTTGAATAGCGGTGGTTAAGCCCGTGTCGTGCAACAGTTCGATAGCGTCGTTTTCCAATAATTTGACGGTATGGAAAACGGGATGTCCGATGCCATGCGCCATAACCAATTCCAGCGCATCGCGGTAAAGCCCGGCAAAAGGCGACGGCGGGCGGCCGGCGATGCGCGGACGGCTATTGTTTGCCGGCGGCCAGTGTTCCAATGCCTGTACCGCTTTCCCCATGAGCGTCCGTGCATCGCCGGCATTCAGTGCGCTAATGGGAACAACCGGCACGCCTAACTTTTCGGATAACGCCGCTACATCCATTTCCGCCCCCTCGCGTTTGATAACATCCATCATATTGAGCGCTACCACCACCGGGATATCTATTTCCAGCAATTGCGTAGTGAGGTACAGGTTGCGCTCAAGGTTGGTAGCGTCCACAATATTGATAATAAGTTCCGGCTTTTCTTCCACAATAAACTGCCGCGCGATGACCTCTTCGGGCGTGTAGGGCGACAGCGAATAGATGCCGGGCAAATCAACAATGTGGATTTTAGCCGCTGGGGATGCAGGCTGTTCCCTGTTTCCTGCCTGCCCGAATGCAAGCGGCGCACGGCATTTGTAGACGCCTTCCTTTTTATCAACCGTTACGCCCGGCCAGTTACCCACCCGTGCAGAGCTTCCGGTCAAGGTATTAAAAAGGGTTGTTTTGCCGCTGTTCGGGTTTCCCGCTAATGCAAACCTCATACTTCGCCCTCCGTTTTCATCAGCACGGCTTCGGCTTCGGCGCGGCGGATAGCCAGTTTATAGCCGCGTATCATCAGTTCTATGGGGTCGCCGAGCGGCGCAACTTTCTTAAAAGTGATTTCTGTTCCGGGCGTAATACCCATATCCAGTAACCGGCGGCGCAAAGGACCTGCGACCGTTAGCTTCTCTACTGTGCCACGTTCCCCAGCTTTGAATTGATTCAGTAATTTTGCCATCTTATCAGAAAATAACGTACAAAGATAAGCTAAATAACGGTTTTTTTAATACCTATTTGTAGGTAATTTTTGGATTTACTTCCTCCTGCGCCAGCCTCATCAGTCACATTATTTTCCCGTCGCTCATGGTGACAGTGCGGTCGCTCATGGCGGCGAGTTCCGGGTCGTGCGTGACGATGACAATTGTTTGGCGCAGTTGGTCGCGCAACGTGAAAAAAAGCCGGTGCAGTTCCTGTTTATTTTTGGTATCAAGGTTTCCCGAAGGCTCGTCGGCTAATAATACCGACGGTTCATTCATCAATGCCCGTGCCACCGCTACCCGTTGCTGTTCGCCGCCGCTCAGCTCGTCCGGCTTATGCGCCATCCGGTCTTTCAATCCCAAAAAATCCAGTAATTCTTTGGCGCGGGCAACGGCTTGTTCATACTTTTTCTGCGCAATGAACGCCGGCATGCACACATTTTCCAACGCCGTAAATTCCGGCAACAGGTGATGAAACTGGAAGACAAACCCGATGCGGCGGTTGCGGAAATCGGCAAGCGCCTTTGCGTTCAACCCGAATACCGCCACCTCGTCAATATACACTTGCCCGGCGTCCGGTTTGCTTAACGTGCCGAGTATTTGCAGCAGCGTGGTTTTCCCCGCCCCGCTGGCGCCTACAATAGCTACCACCTCCGACCGGCGGATTTCCAAATCTATTCCTTTCAGCACTTGCAGGCTGTCGTACGTTTTTACCAGTTGTTCGGCGCGAATCATAGCGGTTTCAAAATTTCAAAATTCAATAATTCCATTCTTCCCGCACAAATGTACAAAAAAAATGGTAGAAAAGATTTGCCGGTAAAAAAATAAAGGCAAACGCAGGTGAAGCCGCTGCGCTGTGGGATGAAGACAGGTGAAGGGGCGCTACTTTCGCCTGTCTTCATCCGCCTTTCAATTTGTTTTTGTATCTTCGCATTGTAAAAACTATCCAACTTATGATAGCTATAAAAGAAATTACATCGAAAAAAGAGCTGAAACAGTTTGTCCGGTTTCCTTTTTCGCTGTATAAAAACCATCCCTATTGGGTGCCGCCGCTCCTGATGGATGAAATGAAAACATTGGACAAGCAACGCAACCCGTCGTTTGAATTTTGCGAAGCAGCATATTTCTTAGCTTATAAAGATAATAAATTAGCCGGTCGCATCGCCGGCATTATCAACCACAGGGCTAATGAACAGTGGAACGATAAACGTACGCGCTTCGGCTGGTTGGACTTTACGGACGACGAGGAAGTGTCGCGCGCCTTGCTGGAAACGGTGGAAACATGGGGCAAGAACAAAGGGATGACCGGCGTTCACGGTCCGCTGGGTTTTACCGACTTCGACCCCGAAGGCATGCTCGTCGAAGGGTTCGGCAAAATGCCGTCGATTGTGGGCAAGTACAATTACCCTTACTATCCCGTGCATATCGAGAAACTCGGCTATGTGAAGTCGGTGGACTGGGTGCAGTACCGTTTCCCCGCCTCGCAGTCAGTGCCCGAAAAGGTGGAGCGCATCAATAGCGTCATTACCCAAAAATACAACCTGCGCACCTGCATTTTCAAAACCCGCAGGGAAACGGTGGCGTATGCCCAGAAATTGTTTGACACGGTGAATAAATCGTTTGCCGGACTGTATGGCTTCTCTACGCTTACGCAAAAACAGGTGGATTATTATGTGCAGAATTTCTTTTCATTCATCCGCCCCGAGCTGGTTTGCTACGTCCTCGACGAGCAGGGTGAGGTGATTGGGTTCGGGGTAAATATGCCCACCCTGTCGCATGCCTTCCGGAAAGCAAAAGGACGGATATTCCCTTTCGGCTGGGCGTATGTATTACGCGCCCTCTACCACTATGACACCATTGATTTATACATTAACGGCGTACATCCCGACTGGCACAACCGCGGCATCCATTCGCTGTATTACGTGGCGTTGAATAATGAATTTATCCGCCATGGCGTAAAAACCGCCATTTCCACTCCCCAACTGGAAAGCAATATCAACGCCGTTGGTATCTGGGATAACTACGAAAAAGAATTATACATGCGCACCCGCTGCTACTGCAAGGTCTAAATAGCAGGCCGTGTCCCCATGCCCCGTCAGAGCTTCTCTTCCACGTTCCACACGAAGGCGGAGAGTCCCTGTTCTTCGGCGTGCTCGTTGAGGTAGCGGAGGGCGTCGAGCAGCGCGGCTACTTCGCCGTCCTGCACCACCGCCAGCACGGTGCCGTTTTTCGACGGCCAGGCGTGCGTGCCGTAATGGGGTTCGCCGCGTTCGCTGCCGCGCCCGAATGTCTCCGTCCAGCGCGTGAAGCCGCGTATGCCTTGTTTGTCTAAAAGGTTTTCCACCGGTTGTCCCAGTGATTGTCCGTAGGTGATGAGTACTGCTTTCATTTTAATGTGCTAATGTGACTGATTTAGTTGAAAGTTGAAA
>JAITKG010000085.1 GCA_031278495.1 Prevotellaceae bacterium
TGGCTCTTCGTAGGGCGTCACATAGTAAGGGTTTTCTTTGACGACCAATACCAACCTGCGGTTTTTGGCATGTTCTTCTTCGGTGCAGGGAGTTTCCGCAGCACATTCTTTTAACATCAGATTATCGCCATAGGCGGTGGCGCGCAGCCGCGACAAATCAACGCCTTTATCTACCAAGTATTTTTCCACTGCCTGCGCACGCTTCATAGACAGAGTTTCATTTTCCTCCTTGCTTCCTTCCTCCGCATCGGCATGTCCTTCTATCAATACCATATAAGTAGGTTCCATGTCCAAAATTTCACAAACCTTATTCAAAACGGATTCAAAAACCGGCTGTAATTCATAAGCGCCCTTTTCGTATTCGAAAGGCATGAAACCCACAGCCAAATGCTGCGCCGAAACGCCAAAAAATGCGGCAGAACAGGTAAGTAATAAAAAAAATCTCTTCATTAATAGTAATATTTTAAAAATTAAATTTAACTGCCGAAATTGTCAAACATAATCATTTCTGCAGGAACGCCAAGGTTGTCAAGCAGGCTGGTAACGGCGTCCGTCATCATCGGCGGGCCGCAAAGGTAATATTCTATATCTTCGGGCGCATCGTTATTTTTTAAGTAAAGGTCGTAAAGCGCTTGGTGGATAAAGCCTGTAGCGCCTGTCCAATTGTCTTCGGGTTTAGGTTCGGAAAGAGCGATGGTGAATTTGAAGTTCGGGAATTCTTTTTCAATCGCGCGGAATTCGTCTTCATAGAAGATTTCGCGCCGTGAGCGGGCGCCATACCAAAACGATACTTTGCGCTTTGTTTTCAGGGTACGGAACAAATGAAAAATATGCGAACGCATCGGCGCCATGCCCGCTCCGCCGCCGACGAAAATCATTTCATTTGCCGTATCGCGCAGGAAAAATTCGCCGTAAGGACCGGCAATCGACAACTTGTCGCCCGGTTTGCATGCATACAAGTACGACGAACAAATGCCCGGATTGATATTGGCAAAAGCGCCTTTTGCCTTATCCCACGGCGGGGTGGCAATGCGGATGTTCAGCATGATAATGTTCCCTTCTGCCGGATAATTTGCCATAGAATAGGCGCGGAAAGTGGGTTCCGGGTTTTTCATTTTCAAATCCCACAATTTCATATTATCCCAGTCTGCTTGAAATTCCGGCGCTACCTGTATGTCGCGAAAATCAACTTCGCACTTCGGCACATCTATCTGGATATACCCGCCCGAGCGGAAGTTCAGGGTTTCGCCGGCAGGTAATTTCATCACAAATTCTTTGATAAACGTGGCTACATTGCGGTTGCTGATTACTTCGCATGCCCATTTTTTTATTCCCAGTATTTCTTCGGGAATGTGCAGGCGCATATCTTCGCGAACTTTCACCTGGCAACCCAAGCGCCATTTTTCCTGTTGTTGCTTTCGTGTAAGGAAACCTGTTTCCGTCGGGAGGATTTCGCCGCCGCCGCTCAATACACGGCATTTGCACAGGCCGCACGTGCCGCCGCCGCCACACGCTGAGGGCAGGAAAATTTTATTATCGCCCAATGTGCCCAACAGCGATGTACCCGGCGAAACAGGGAGTATTTTATTTTCGTTAATAGTTATCGTTACATTGCCCTGCGGTGTGAATTTCGCTTTCACGTACAATAATACCGATACCAATAGCAATACAATTACTAAAAAGATGACTAACGCCGCTACTAATACGCCTATGTTCATGGATTATTCAGGTTTATAATTCTACAATTTAATTCCCATAAAACTCATAAATGCAATACCCATCAGCCCGGTCAGGATAAATGTAATACCCACGCCGCGCAAGGGAACCGGCACATTTGAGTAACTTAATTTTTCGCGGATAGCCGCAATGCCCACAATCGCCAGACACCAGCCAATACCGGAGCCTAACGCAAAAGCCGTTGCTTCGCCCAGTCCGGCATATTCGCGTTCCTGCATAAACAGCGAGCCGCCCATGATAGCGCAGTTCACCGCAATGAGCGGCAGGAAAATTCCCAACTGGTTATACAATCCCGGCGCGACTTTTTCTATCACCATTTCCAGTATCTGCACGATAGAGGCAATGACGGCAATAAAAATAATGAAGCTCAAAAAACTCAAATCCATATCGGCTAACTCGGGACTAATCCACGCAAGGCTTCCGGGCGTCAGCAGGTAAGTATTCAATAAATAATTTATAGGCAGTGTAACCATTTGCACAAAGATAACAGCCATCCCCAAACCCATGGCGGTCTTCACATTTTTCGACACGGCAATGTAGGAGCACATGCCAAGGAAAAATGCAAATATCATGTTATCTACAAAAATAGATTTTACAAATATGCTAATAATGTTTTCCATGTTGTTTGATTTAATGAAGGATTTGCTTAACTTCCTGCGCTAATTTATAATTTATAAAAACTCCGTTGTACCCAAATAATGATGCCTACGACAATTAACGCGGCAGGCGGCAATATCATTAAGCCGTTATTTTCATAAAAACCGCCATTCGCAATATACCAACTTTCGGGAATGATTTGATATCCCAATAGCGTGCCGGAGCCAAATAATTCGCGGAAAAAAGCGACGATTACTAAAATCATGCCGTAGCCAAGCCCGTTACCGATTCCGTCAATCAGCGAAAGCCAGGGTCTGTTGGCTAAGGCGAACGCTTCAATGCGCCCCATGATAATGCAATTGGTAATGATAAGCCCGACAAAAATTGATAACTGTTTGCTGGCATTGTAAGCATAGGCGCGCAACACTTGGTCAACAATAATAACCAACGCCGCCACTACAACTAACTGCACGATAATACGAATGCGCGGCGAAATCGTCGTGCGCAATGACGACACAATAAGGCTGGAAAACCCGGTTACTACCGTTACCGCCAAACCCATGACCAATGCGGATTCCAACTGCACCGTTACCGCCAGCGCAGAGCAAATACCCAATATCAAAACGGTTATCGGGTTATTTTTACCTATCGGAGCGGTAAATAACTTCCAAAAAAGCCCTGTGTTATTTCCTGTTTTTTCAGTATCCATCGTATAACGTGATTAAGAAATTAAGTGATTAAGTGATTAAGGGCGGCAAGCGCGCCGGTTAAAATATTATCAAATCGCCACATCATTGTATTTTTGCATTCGTTTTTTGTTGTTCAAAAAATGGTTTGTATTCGGTCAAACAATTTTTCAGCATCTCTTCTACGCCTCGGCTGGTAATGGTTCCGCCGGAAATAGCATTAACCCCGTGTCGGTCGCCGGCAGTGACGCCGCCTTTTACAATACGGATAGAGACGAATTGCCCATTTTCGAAAAGTTGTTTTTCTTCAAACTGGTTGAAAAATTTCGGGAAAGCAATTTCCGCGCCCAAACCGGGCGTTTCGCCCTTGTGGTCAAAGATTGCGCCGTATACCGTATTGAAATCGCCGTTCAACGATATATAGCCCCAAATAGCGCCCCACAAGCCCAAACCATATACCGGCATAATATATTTCAAATCGCCGTCATCATTCCGGCACACAAATACCGGCAACGATAATTTACGCCGCAATTCCGATTTTTTTTCATCGCTTATGCCGGAAGCATTGATTTCCCTAATAATGTCGTACTGCGTTTTCATGTTCATTGTAAACGCTTCGCCTTCTTTCCTGTTACCGCCGGCGTCTACGAGGTATTCTTCCACAATATACCGGCGGTACAATTCTTCTATGTACGCACTCCTGTCGGGCACGGTATCAACTCCCAGCGCTTTCTTAACCGATAGCAGGATGTTTTGCTTTTTTTCGATTTCAATATTTTTTTGCTGCCGGCTTTTCAGCCCTGTGGCAGTTAAAGACAACGCCGTAGCGACTACCACCACAAGCGCTGTGGCATAAAGGAAAGTGTAAGTATTGCTGTTTTTATTCATTGCGTCAAATTCTTTATATGATTATTGCACCGCCTTTCGCAAGCCTCTCTTCATGCGCTTGCGGATATTCGCAGTTACGACATAATGGTCAATCAGCGGGGCAAAAGCATTCATAAATAAAATAGCTAACATCATGCCTTCGGGATAACCTTGGTTGAACACGCGAATAAGTATGGTGAACATACCGGTTAAAAATCCGTAAATCCATTTTCCGGTGGCGGTTTGCGCGCCGGTTACCGGGTCGGTCGCCATGAATACCGTACCGAAAGCAAAGCCGCCCATCAATAAATGGTAGAACGGCGAAAGATGCATGTAAGGATTACCGCCGATAATATTCAGTACAAAACCTGTCGCCAGCGCGCCGCCCACGCATGAGAGCATGATTTTCCAACTTGCCACACCGGTATAAATCAATATAAGCGCGCCAATCAAGATAGCCAGTGTGGACGTTTCGCCAATGGAGCCGGGAATGAACCCGAAAAACATATCATACGCCGAAGGCAGTTTATCCATTTCGCCAGCCGTTGCGTGCGCCAAAGGAGTGGCGCCGGTAACCGCATCTATAGCCGAAGTATCTTTCATGCCGGCAATCCATACCTTGCCGCCCGATATGTGCGACGGATAGGCAAAAAATATGAAAGCCCGCGCCAACAGGGCAGGGTTAAAGATATTCATTCCCGTGCCGCCAAATACTTCTTTGCCGATGATAACTGCAAAAGCAGTGGCTAACCCGACCATCCAAAGGGGACAATCGACCGGCATAATCAACGGAATCAACATGCCGGTTACCAGAAAACCTTCATTGACTTCGTGCTTGCGGATTTGCGCCGCCGTAAATTCAATGCCCAGCCCGACTACATATGATACTACTATTATCGGAAGCACTTTCAGGAAGCCGAAAATAAACATTTCCCAACCGGTCATCGCCTCGCCGAATGCCAGATGGCGCTGATAGCCGATATTCCACATACCGAACAGCAGCGCAGGAAGCAACGCCACTATTACTGTGGTCATCGTGCGTTTCAAATCATTGCTGTCATGGATATGCACGCCCGATTTAGAGGTGGTGTTCGGCACAAAAACAAAACTCTCGAACGCCTCAAACGTCGAATGCAGGAAACCAAACCTCCCGCCTTTTTCAAACGCCGGTTTCATCCTGTCTATTATGTTCCGCAAAAATTTCATGCTGCTTTTTTAATGTGACTAATTATTTAATGTGCTAATGTGACTAATTGGGCTGACGCCAGCTAATTCTTAATTTCTAATTTTTAATTCTTCATAAATTTCCCCGATGCCTTTCCGCAAAATCTGCTGGACGGGTATTTTGGAAGTGCATACAAACTCGCACAGTGCAAGGTCTTCTTCCAATACTTCGTAAATGCCCAGTTGTTCCATTTTATCAATATCGGAAGCTAAAATAGCTTTGAGCAAATAGACCGGATAAATATCCATAGGCAGTACTTTTTCGTATTCTCCATTGACTACAAAGGCGCGCACGCCGCCATTGATATTGGTATCCAACGTATATTCTTTCCTTGGAAAAATCCACGACAGGGAACTGCGCGAAACGCTGTAGCGGTGCAGCCGCAAAGGATTGAGCCATCCGAGGAATTCGTATTTATCGCCTTCCGGGATAACTGTCAGCAGGTTGTCGTAAAAACCTAAATGCCCGTTGGCGCCAATATTGGCGCCGGTAAGCACGTTGCCGCTAACATAACGGGGATGGTTTGTTTTGATAATATGTTCCTCCACACACGACACTGCTGCGCCGGCAATCATGCGGTAGTAGCGGGGTTTCTTCACTTCGGAGCCTACCAGCGCTATGACTTTCGACACATCGTAGATACCTTTTAAAAACAGGCGTCCCAACGAAACAATGTGTTGCGGTTCGATAGTCCATACTTTCTCGCCCTTATTCAGCGGGCTGATGTGGTAAATCTGCACGCCCACATTGCCGGCAGGATGCGGTCCAATAAACGTATTTGTTTCCACGCCTTTTGTCTTGCGGAAAATGCTGATTGCCGCCAACTGGTTATTCAGTCCGAGATAGATTTTATCGCACAGTTTGCGCAATACGTCAATGCCTTTTTGAAACGCCTCGCCCTCGCCGGTCAGCACATAATCAATGTCGGGAGCCAGTGGCGCCGTGTCGAAGCCGGAAATAAAAATCGCCTTTGGGCAGTCGGCAGGATGGGCGACTATGCCAAATGGACGCTGCTTGAGGAAAGGCCACACGCCGCTTTCCAACATCAGCGATATGACTTGCTCGCAGCTGCAAGCCGCCAAATCGGCTACCGGATGCTGCAAGTATTGCTGTTCGTCGGCAGGCGTTACCACTACTTCGAGCAGCCGGCGTTTGTCGCCGCGCACAATTGCCGCGACTGTGCCGCTCACCGGCGACGCATAACGCACTTCGGGGTTATATTTGTCTACGAACAGTGGCGCGCCGGCAAGCACCGCATCGCCTTCGCGCACGACTAATTTCGGTACCAAGTGTGGAAAATCAACCGGCTTCACAGCATAACTCGCTACCTTAGCCGTTTTAGAAAGCACTTTTTCGGCTATCCCTTTCAGCGAGATATCAAGTCCCCGGCGGATTTTTATAACTTTCGACATAGTTTTCCTGTATATTTTTGTGCACAAAGATACAAAAAAAACAGTTCACTATTGTGTAAAAATAGTCATTGACATGGCTTGGCAAATCCAAGTTTCCAGTGCAACCGGACTGCAAGCCGTGCTGGTTTGCCCTCTTCTCAACAGCATTCAAAGATTTCAAGATTTAAGGTTGCATAGTG
>JAITKG010000020.1 GCA_031278495.1 Prevotellaceae bacterium
ATGAAGATGCGCTGGCAAAATGCATGATGAAATTTATAAAAGACCCCAACTTAAAACTTTCCATGGGAGAAAACGCTTGCCAATTTGCCAAAGAGCGATTCGATTGCAATAAAATTAACAAACAATTTGTCAAAATATTTACATCAACACTATGAACCTTGAAACCTTTATCAAATCTCATGCTGGCACGCCAATTGTCCTTGTACAGGGCTTGGGCTTTGTTGGCTCTGTCATGTCGTTAGTGGTGGCCAATGCGATAAACGGAAATTATGCAGTAATCGGCGTGGACAGGGACACTCTCGCTGGCCGCAAGACCGTAGATTCTCTGAATGCCGGCGTCTTCCCTATTGTCGCAGACGATCCGAAAATAGCGGAATTTTTTGAGAAAAGCAGGCAGAAAGGCAACTTCTATGCCACAACTGATACGGCTGCTTATGCCGTAGCTGACATCATTATTGTTGATATTAACCTCGACGTTCATAAAGTCAGTAATGAAAAATATGCATTATCGGGGTATGATGTAACCCTTGCTCCTTTCATTTCTGCCATCAAAACCATTGGCCGGCATTGTAAACCCGACGTACTCGTCCTTGTGGAAACTACCGTGCCACCGGGAACAAGCAAAGAAGTGGTCGCCCCAACCCTGAAAGCCGCGTTGGAAGAACGGGGACTTCCTTCGGATAAAATACGTATCGGACATTCCTACGAGCGGGTAATGCCCGGACCACAGTATGTAGATTCCATCCAGAATTTTTACAGGGTATATTCGGGCATAGATGAAAAAAGCGCCGATGCAGTGGAAACATTCCTGAAAACCATTATCCGCACCGATGAATACCCGTTGACTCGCTTGGGGAATACCAATGCCACAGAAATGGCAAAAGTGTTGGAAAATTCCTACCGCGCCATGAACATTGCTTTTGTCGTAGAGTGGAGCCGTATGGCAGAAGAAGCAGGCGTCGATTTGTATGAAGTAGTACACGCCATCCGCCAGCGCCCGACCCACAGCAACCTGATGTTTCCTGGCATAGGTGTTGGCGGCTATTGTTTGACGAAAGACCCGCTCCTTGCCAGCTGGTCAAGAACTAATTTACTTGGGGGGAAAGATAAGCTTAAACAGAGCGAAACAGCCGTATCCATCAACGACCAAATGCCCCGCTATGCCTTTGAATTTCTCGAAAGGCGCTATCCGTCCGCGATTAGCAGTAAAAGTGTGCTGCTTCTTGGCGTGTCGTATCGGGGAGATGTGGGCGATACGCGGTTTTCGCCGGTAGAGCCTTTTTATCGCTGCCTGCTTGCTGCGGACGCACGCCTGTCAGCACACGATCCATATGTTAATCGGTGGCCGGAAACTGGCATTAGTCCACATACTAACCTTTCCGACGCGCTCACGGTGCAGCCCGACATCGCAGTAATCAGCACCGGACACCGGATGTATCAACAGGAAGAAACAACAAAAGCGCTCCTTTCGTGCAGCCCCATGTGGATATACGATACCATCGGATTATTGTCGTCCACACAAATAAAAAAATTACAAACAAAACACACAGTAATAATACTTGGAAGAGGTGATTTATGAATAAAGAAAAACAAAAATCAGTATTGATTCTCGGCGGAGCCGGATTTATAGGGAACAACGTTACCCGCTATCTCGCCGAAAACCGACATTATGACCTAACCGTTGCGGATGACTTTTCCGCCGGCCGTAAGGATGCGGAGCTGGAAACGCTGTGCGCAAAGCATGGCATCCGGATAATTACCGCCGATTTTAGTAAACAAAAAGCATTTGAATTGCTGGATACACACTATGATGACGTCTATGTGCTTGCCTCCGTTGTAGGGGTCAATCGTTGCATTGAAGAGCCCGAAGAAGTCATACGCATTAACGCCAACATTATTTTGCATACAACCGAGTGGCTGCGCACTGCCAAGCCGTCGCGAGTATTGTTTGCGTCGTCCAGTGAAAACTATGCCGCCGCTACGGATATATTCAACTATCCGGTACCCACGGCGGAAACTGTTCCGGTGTGCATTGCCGATACGCGGCATCCCCGCTTCACGTATGCAGTAACTAAAATATTCGGAGAAGCTGCATTTTTTGCTTATGGGCGGACGTTGGAAATCCACACCACAGTGGTGCGCTACCAAAACATCTATGGTCCCCGGATGGGCTTCAAACACGCAATACCTCATATTATCGAACGTATTTACAAAGGTGAAAATCCGGTGAAAATCTATGGAGCAGAGCAAACCCGCGCTTTTGCCTACTGTACGGATGCGGCGGAAGGAACCGTGCGCGCGTTGGAAAGTGATGCTTCCAACCAACAGGTGTACCATATCGGCAACAACGACGAAATTACGATGGATACGCTGACGCGCAAAATCGGCGCTTTGATGGGATATACGGGCGGCTATGAAGAAGCCGAAACCTACCCGGGGTCGGTATCGCGCCGATGCCCTGATATTACCAAAGCCGGAAATGATTTCAACTACCATCCGAAAGTTTCATTAGACGAAGGGCTCCGGAAAACCATAGCCTGGTATCGGTCTTTCTTTGATTCCGGCGCTGCTATTCCTTCAGGAGGATTTAAAGCTCCCGAAGCGCTTAACTACAAAAAATAATCGACATGACACGCATACTTGATATTCTTTTATCAGCCATTGCGCTTATCGTATTCCTTCCATTTGGGCTGTTAATCGCATTGCTGTTGCGCCTTACCGGCGAAGGTGAGATATTTTATACTCAGGAACGGATAGGCAAAGGCGGACGAAAATTCGGGCTGCTGAAGTTCGCCACCATGTTAAAATGCAGCCTGTCAACGGGCACAGGCGACGTAACCATCAAAAACGATCCTCGGGTATTACCGCTGGGACACATCTTGCGGAAAACAAAACTCAATGAAGTTCCCCAACTTGTTAACATATTGACAGGCAATATGAGCATTGTCGGTCCTCGCCCGCAAACGCCTAAAAATTTTAACTATTTTCCTCCCGAAGGTAAGGATATTATCCTGTTAATGCGCCCCGGGTTAACTGGCATAGGCTCGATTGTATTCCGCGATGAAGAAACAATCGTAGCTTGCTCCGGCAAGCCGCTTGAACAGTGTTACGCCGAAATTATTGGTCCCTATAAAGCGGAGCTGGAAGCATGGTACTACAAGAAGCGGAACGTGATAACCTATCTTTTACTTATTTTTGTTACCGCATGGGTAATTGTTTTTCCCCGTTCGGAAATCTATCGACAGATATGGCTGTCCCTGCCGCCGTTACCAGCTACTTTTGGCTCTATGCACTCAATTAAAAAATAAACTTTCATTACCATGCCCAAAACAGCCCTCATTACCGGCATCAACGGACAGGATGGTTCGTACCTTGCCGAATTTTTACTGGATAAAGGATACAACGTGCACGGGATTATCCGCCGCAGTTCTACCTTCAACACGCAAAAAATCGAACACCTGTACATTGATGATTTGATTGAAGACATGCACAAAAACCGCAAGGTACAACTGCACTACGGCGACATGACCGACTCGTCGAACCTTATCCGGCTGGTACAGGCTATCCGTCCCGATGAAGTGTACAACCTTGCGGCGCAATCGCACGTGAAAGTGTCGTTTGAAGTGCCGGAATACACCGCCGAAACCGACGGGATAGGCACCCTGCGCCTGCTGGAAGCCATCCGTATCTGCGGACTGGAAAAAACTACCAAAATCTATCAGGCGTCCACTTCCGAACTGTACGGGCTGGTGCAGGAAACGCCGCAAAGCGAAACTACGCCCTTCTACCCGCGTTCACCGTATGCGGTGGCGAAACTGTATGGCTACTGGATTACGAAGAACTACCGCGAAGCTTACGGTATGTTTGCCGTGAACGGCATCCTGTTCAACCACGAGAGCGAACGGCGCGGCGAAACGTTTGTTACGCGCAAAATCACGCTGGCCGCCGCCCGCATTGCCCGCGGCTATCAGAAGAAACTCTATCTGGGCAACCTCGACGCCCGCCGCGACTGGGGCTATGCCAAGGATTACGTGGAGTGCATGTGGCTTATCCTGCAACACGCCACGCCGGAAGACTTTGTCATTGCCACCGGCGAAATGCACACCGTCCGCGAGTTCTGCACGCTGGCGTTCCGGGAAATGGGTATCACGCTGGAATGGCAGGGCAGGGGAGTGGACGAAAAAGGCATTGACACGAAAACCGGGAATGTGCTGGTAGAAGTAGACCCGTCCTATTTTCGCCCAACGGAAGTGGAGCTATTGCAAGGTAATCCGTCGAAGGCAAAAAAGTTGCTGGGATGGAATCCTGCCCAAACGCCGTTTACGGAATTAGTCAGGAAAATGGCGCAGGCCGATTATGAATATGTAGAAAAAATACGCAAAACATGAATACACTCCACAAAATTTACGTCGCCGGGCATAAGGGCATGGTAGGCTCGGCTATTGTGCGCAACTTGCAGGAACAGGGCTTCACGAATATTGTAACGCGCACTTCCGCCGAACTGGATTTGCGCAGTCAGGCGGCGGTAAACGATTTTTTCGCCAAAGAAAAACCCGATTTCGTTTTTCTGGCGGCGGCGAAAGTTGGCGGAATTCTTGCCAACAACACCTGCCCCGCGCAATTCATCTACGATAACCTGATGATTGAAGCGAACATTATCCATGCCGCACACCTGCACCATGTGAAAAAGCTGCTGTTTCTCGGCAGCTCGTGCATTTACCCCAAACTCGCGCCGCAACCGATAAAGGAAGAATACCTCCTCACCGGCCTGCTGGAGCCGACCAACGAAGCTTACGCTATTGCCAAAATCGCCGGCATCGAACTGTGCAAGTTCTACCGCCGCGAGTACGGCTGCAACTTCATCTCGGCGATGCCTGCCAACCTCTACGGCATAAACGATAACTTCGATTTAAACACCTCGCATGTGCTGCCGGCGTTGCTCCGCAAATTCCACGAAGCCAAACAGCAGTCCGCTGCAAGCGTTGTCCTCTGGGGCAGCGGCAAGCCCAAACGCGAATTCCTCTATGTTGACGACCTCGCCGGCGCCTGCGTGTTCCTGATGCAGCACTACAACGACGAAATCCATATCAACGTCGGAACCGGCGAAGATTTGGAAATCGGCGAACTGGCTGACCTGGTAAAACAGGTCGCCGGTTACCGCGGCGCTATCGAATACGACCGCTCCAAACCCGATGGCACGCCCCGCAAACTGCTTGACGTAACCCGCCTCCGCCAGCTCGGCTGGAAACACCAAACCTCCCTCGAAGCCGGCGTCCGGAAAGTGTACGAATGGTACGCCAATGGAGAACAGGGCATGGTTTAATTTTGCATTTATCCGGTTATTTCGACGGCGTTTTGAATGCCCCGTAATAAAGGAGGTTTCGGCGGCCTGCGAAACTATCAACAAAATTAAACCGCAAGCAGTAGCTCAGGCGATGATTTCCCCATTCCATAATTGTTGCAGGAAAGTTTGCCAGGGTAATATCCATATATTGTCCACCATGCGGGGGTAAGGATCATTGCTGACCAATACCAGTTTTTTTACCGGATATTCTTTGGCGAATGCCTTTAGCCCTTTCAGGTGGCGGGTTTGGGCTTCGCTGGTTGATTTCACCTCTATGGCTGCTTCGTGGTCGCCAAGCACAAAGTCAATTTCCAGTTGCGATGTTGTGCGCCAATAAGCCAGCGGATAATTCAAGGCGGAATACCGGCTGTGGGCATAAATTTCTTCATAAATAAAATGCTCGAAAGACTTGCCGAACAATTCCGTACCGGGCTCAATCCTTCCCCTGTTCAATAATGTATTTACAATGCCTACGTCAAACAGATAGAACTTAGGCGCCATAATTATGCGGCGTTTGGGACGCTTTTGAAACGCGGGCAAATAGCGTCCCAGCAGCGTGTCTTCCAGGATTTGGAAATAGGCTTTCACCGTAGGAACGCTCACGCCGGTATCAGCGGCTACATTTGAATAATGAATGATTTCGCCGTTCGTCAATGCGGCGATTTCCAGAAAACGGCTGAACACTGCTACATTCCTTAACCGGGCTTCTGCCGCAATTTCATCCCTCAAATAGCTGCCGATGTAGGCAGATAGCAGCTTTTTTGCGTTGGGCGTATCATAATGTTTAGGCAATAAGCCATTGTTGAGCGCTTTCAGCAAATCAAAACCGGGAATTTCGCTGCTTGTGAGTGGATACAGTTCATACCGCAGCGCCCTTCCGCCAAGTAGATTGGCGCCCGAACGCAAGATCTTGCGGGGACTTGACCCGCTCATGATAAACCGGATGTTTTTATTGGCAATCAGCCAGTGAATTTCATTCAGCAGTTCCGGCAATCGTTGTATCTCGTCAATGACAATTAACGAAATTGAAGGGTCTGCCGCCACCATTTCGCGGATAAGTCCGGGATTTTTCAGTAGTCGCTCGTAGTCGCTTGTCAGGAGCAGGTCGAACCACAAGGCATTGGGGAAAAGTTGCTTCAACAGGGTACTCTTCCCTGTTTGCCGCGCTCCCCAAAGGAAGACGCTTTCGTTGCCGGCGTCTTCAAAAATTTGTTTCCTTTGATACATGTTTCCCTTTTTTAAGTTTAAATATACATGAATATTTAAAGCGCCACTTTAAAATTGCATGAATATTTAAAGTTTGCGGATACAAAGATAATGATTTTTACAATTAAAGCAGCAGTCGATAGATTAGTTTTTCGCAGGCAGACCCAAGTACCCATAGCCACCGGTTTATACGGTTCCTGATTTCATAATTTAAAGATTTCATAATTCAAAGATTTCAAAAAAAACCGCCGGCGCATTGCTGCACCGGCAGTTCTTTTTGCACCCGGCTTTCAGTTGAAAGTGGAAAGTTGAGCAGCCCTTCGCGCGATAAATGCCCTTCGGGCGATAAAGGCGCTGCGCGCGATAAAGGCGCTACGCGCGATAAATGCCCTGCGCGCGATAAAGGCGCTGCGCGCGATAAATGCCCTTCGGGCGATAAAGGCGCTTTTTTAGTTGAAAGTGGAAAGTTGAAAGTTTCCGCCGCGCCAGCCCAACTCTTAGTTCTTAACTCCCCAGCCGCGCCAGCCTCTTAATCACTTAATCACTTAATCACCTAATCGCCCAATTACGGTATTATCGCGCTTTGGATATCGCTCCAGTGGCCTTTTTCGCCGGTGGTGTTTTCCCACCGCAGGGCGAAGTACAGGGTTTTGCCGCGCTGGTCACGCTCGAACGACAACACCAGGGGCGTGTGCGTATCGAAGGACGAATGCGTCAGCTCTTCCCAGTTCTCCGGCGTTGCGTCGAGCACCGCCCATGCGACTTCCACGCCATGCACTCCGGCGGGTTTTGCCTTCCGGTCGCTGTCGGCGTCGCGGAAGTGGATTTCTACCACTGCCGGCGAGGGCA
>JAITKG010000176.1 GCA_031278495.1 Prevotellaceae bacterium
AGATAGAAAAATTATCTAAAAAGTCGTATATTTGTTCCAGCAAAGTTTATCTATGAACTTCTTGAAACACATACACGCAATTATTTTGCCGGTTGTTTCCTTTGTTCCCCTGCATGCGCAACTGTCGCTGGAGCCGGTGGGGGCGCGCGCCGCCGGAATGGGGAATATTATTACCCTGCAAACCGATGTATGGGCGGCGGTGAATAATCCCGCAGGGCTTGGGATGCTTACCGGCGCCAGCGTTGGCGTGTCGCACGAACAACGCTTTACCATGCCGGAAATGGGCGTAAGCACGCTCGCCGGAACATTCCCGTTACTGGGCAACGGCGCAGGGGTGTCGTTAAGTAATTTGGGGTTTACGGACTACGGTGAAAACCGCTTCGGGATAGCCATCGGGCGCAAATTATCCAAACGCTTGGCGGCGGGCATTAGCGTAGACGGGCATTTAATGCGCTTCCCGGAAGATTATAAAGACCTGTTTGCAGTCAATGGAAATGCTGGCGTATGGGCAACTCCGGCAAAAAACCTTACGTTGGGTTTATATGTGTTCAACCTTACTTTTTCGAAATGGAACGACCGGGAAAAAACGAAATTACCGGTGGTATTTTCATTGGGCGCGGGTTATTCGTTGGCTGTGCCGGTGCAGTTATTTGCCGAAATCTCCAAAAATATTTACGAAGTTGCCCGCGTCAAAATCGGCACGGAATTTTTAGTCGGGAAAGTCCTTTATTTGCGTACCGGCATTATTACACAGCCGTTCGAAATACATTTCGGCGTGGGATACGTTCACAAAAAATTCCTGTTTGACGCGGCATTGAGCCGTCATCCAACATTGGGCTACACCCCGCAGGCAGCTATCAGCGTACATTTATGAAACATGCCATGTTCATATTTTTTTGCTTCGCCGCCGGGATGGCAAAAGCGCAGGATACCAACAGCGACATGCCCGGCGCACTGCGCCAGCTCATTGAATCCGTAGCTGCCGGCGACGGCGAAAACGAAGTAGATGTGCAGGCATTATATGATACCTACGAAACATTGCTGGAATTTCCGCTCGACTTGAATGCCGCGACGGAAGCCGATTTGCAGCAACTGCAAATCCTCAACGATTTCCAAATCCAAAGCCTGCTGGAGTACCGGAAAGAATACGGCGCATTATATACCGTTCACGAATTGCCGCTCATTCACGGCTTCAATGAAGAAATTGCCGGGCAGTTGTACCCGTTTATCACGGTGACGCCGGTATCCGCCGAACGGCGTCCTTCTTTTGCCGACCGCTTCACGCGCGGCAGCCACCAGCTTGTTATGCGTACGGGGCGCACGCTGGAAAGGCAAAAAGGCTATACGCCCATTACGCCCGAAGAACAGGAAAAACCCAATGCGCGTTATCTCGGCTCGCCGTGGGCGGCGTATATGCGCTACAAATACCGTTACAGCGATAAAATGCAATGGGGCGTTACCGCTAAAAACGATGCGGGAGAACCGTTTTTCAGCGGCAACAACAAATACGGGTTTGATTTTTATTCGGCGCATGTGCAATTGTCTGATGTGGGAATAGTGAAAAAAATTATTGCCGGCGATTACCAGGTACAGTTTGGGCAGGGACTGGTAGCGTGGGGCGGCTATTCGCTGTCGAAAGCCGGCGATGTTTTATCCGTCAAAAAACAGGAAAGCGGGATTACCGGTTATACTTCCACCAATGAAAACCTTTTCCGGCGCGGCGCGGCAGTGACGCTGCAATACAGGCAATGGAACCTGTCGGCGTTCGTTTCGCATAAAAACATCGACGCCACCGCCGACAGCAACGCTTTTTCAACCATTCAGGAAACGGGGCAGCACAATACCGCCGGTACAATGGAAAAAAAACACGCCGTGCCGGAAACAGTCGTTGGCGGGAACCTTTCCTACCGCTTCAAGTACTTGAAAGTTGGTATAACGGCGTTGTGGCACCGTTACGGGAAAGACTACCGGCGCGACGTGAAGCCATACAATTATTTTGAATTGAACGATGCGCAAAACGCCAACGCCGGTATTGATTTCTACAGCGTATGGAAAAAAACCAGTGTTTTCGGCGAATTTGCCGTGAGCCGCAACGGCGGGATGGCAGGCGTGGCAGGCGCGCTGTTCGATTTGGATGCGACATTCCGGCTGGCTTTCCTGTACCGGAATTATGCCCGGGACTACCAGGCGATGTATGCGCGGGGATTTGGGGAAACCGGCAAAACCGCCAATGAGAACGGCTGCTATGTGGGGGCGCAATGGTTGCCGCATCCGCATATTACGGTTTCTGCCTATGCCGATGTTTTCTCATTCCCGTGGATGCGTTACGGCGTGTATGCGCCGTCGGGAGGCTATGAATACCACGTGCAAGCCGCTTACCGGCCTGATTCGGCAATGAACATGTACCTGCGCATAAAGCAGGAAGTAAAGGACGAAAACGTAAGCGGCAGCGACGGCGCCATTACGCCGCAACACACCGTAAACTTGCTGCACGCGTGTTACGAAATATCCTATCAACTATTGCGCGGATTGCGCATGCAAGACCGCATTGAAATAGCGTTCTACCGCGCAGGCGGAAAAGAAAGCGGATTATTGCTGTACCATAACATCAGCTACAAATTTCCGACGTTCCCTGCCGGCTTTTCCCTGCGGTTTGCCGTTTTTGACGCCGGAAGTTGGAATACGCGCTTCTATGCTTACGAAAACGACATGCCATACAATTTCTCTGTGCCGGCTTACTACGCAAAGGGGGCGCGGTGGTATGTGAATGCGCATATAAGGCTTTGGAAAAATTTTGACCTCTGGGCGCGGTTAGCGCAAACCTGTTTCTTTAATGCCACCACCGCCGGCAGCGGATTAAATGAAATCAACCAGCCGCACCAAACCACCTTCAAAGTGCAAGCCAGCGTGAAATTTTAACATTACGGATTGAGGCTGCCGCAGTCTAATGTGAAGATGTGAAAATGTGATGATGTGAAGATGTGGCTGCCGCCGCGAAAAAAATAATGCAAAAAAAATTTGTAAATAAAAAATATTGTTTTATATTTGCGGCGTTAATTATGTTTCTTTGACATGTTGGAATTGATATATTAAAAATATATCGTTTTAACTTTTATTCTGTACACTTAACCGGAATATAGGAAATTTCAAACCGTGTTGAATATAAGTAACGCTAGCCATGCCAAAAGTGGGCATGGGTTGTTGTACTTATTTACACGGTGGGTTTCCTATAACCTCGGTTGGTGGTAAGTATCGCGCCCATTTCCACTTTTGATTTTTTTGTGGAATAAGGAAAAAATCACAGTAAAAGTTAGAGAAAACAAATTGTAGAAAAAGTTTATTGAAACTTTCTACAATCATTGGCAGCAAATAAAAACTTGCAGCAGGGGGTCGTTTTATAAATATCGTTTGTGTTTGTGGGTACGTACATAAAACAATCAATAAAAATGAATAAAAAATTAACCAATAAAAATCATTAGTAACCTGTCAACTTTTTTCAGGACGGGACAAGGCTGGCGCGGCAGCCACTTTCAACTTTCAATTAAATTTATACCTTTGTGAAAAAATTATATATAAATAAATATTATTTCCCTGCATGAAAGCATACCTTGATTTATTGCAGCACATTTTAGCGCACGGCACGCG
>JAITKG010000058.1 GCA_031278495.1 Prevotellaceae bacterium
TTTTGTTGTTTATTTGTTGTTACTTTTTGCAGCTTTTGGAGATTGTTTTATATACGTACCCACAAACACAAACTTTCCTTTATAAAACAATCCCCTGCTGCAATTTTTATTCGCTGCCAATGATTGCAGAATATCCTAACAGGGTTTTTCTACAATTTGTTTTCTTTAACTTTTATGATGATTTTTCTTATCCAATAAAAAAATGAAAGTGGAAATGAGTACCATACTTACTACTATTCGAGGTTGTCGAAAACCTACATCGTTAATAAGTATAACAACTCACACCCACTCTTGGTGTAGTTGCTTTTACTCATATTCAAACGATGTTGAAATTTTCGACATTTCGAATAGTATACAGAATAAAAGTTAAAGCGATTAAATTTATATATCAATTTAATATTTCAAAGAACATCAATAACGCTGCAAATATAAGAACTTATTTTTTATCTACAAATTTTATTTGCATTTACTAATTAAAAACGCTGCCCCTTACGCTTCACTCTTGGTTCTTAACTCCCTTGTCATGGCAAGCGCGATGCGTTTAGCCGCGCCCTGTTCTCCCAAGCAGCGGCGCAGTTCGGCATAGTCGTTTAACTGGGCAGCGCGTTTGTTCCCGTTGGGTAGCAGGGCTTGCAGTTCGGCTTGCAGGTTTGCGGTATTCAAGTCGTGCTGCACGAGTTCGCGCACCACTTCACGGTTCATAATAATATTGACCAACGAAATAAATTTTATCCGTACCAGTCGTTTGGCTATCTGAAAAGAAATTTCATTGCCGCCATAGCACACTGTTTGCGGCGTTCCAATCAGGGCGGTTTCCAGCGTGGCGGTGCCGGAGGCTACAATGGCGGCGGCGGCGTGTGACAATAATTCGCAGGTTTGGTTTTCCACCAGCCGGAAAGTTGTATGGCGGAGGTGTTTTTCATAGACCGCCCGGTCTATCGCCGGCGCGCCTGCCACTACAAATTGATAGCTGGGGAAACGCTCCGCCAGCGGCGTCACGCGCGGCAACACATAATTTATCTCCATGCGGCGGCTACCGGGCAGTACCGCAATAACAGGTTTACCGGGAAGGTTGTTACGTTGCCTGAAAGCCGCTATAGGTTCCGCTTTTTTCAACCGCTCGTTAATGGTATCTACCAACGGGTTTCCGGCATAGAATGCATCAATGCCCCATTTTTTGAAATACGCCTGTTCAAACGGGAAAATGATGAACAGCCTGTCAACGTCCCGTTGCAGGCGTTTTACGCGGCGTTCTTTCCATGCCCATACTTTTGGAGCGATGTAATAAAATACTTTCAAGCCTTTCTTTTTTGCAAACCGCGCAATGCGGAAGTTGAATCCCGGATAGTCAATCAGGATAACCGCATCGGGGCGGAAAGCCATTATATCCCGTTTGCAAAAACGGATGTTCCGCAGTACTTCCGGCAGTTTCCGCACGACCTCTACGAAGCCCATCACGGCGGCGTCTTTGTAATGTTTTACCAGCGTAGCGCCGTTGGCGACCATCCGGTCGCCGCCCCAGGCGCGGATTTCCGCCTGCGGGTCGGCTTGCTTTAACCCGTTAATTAAATCGCTTCCGTGCAAATCGCCGGATGCTTCTCCTGCAATAATATAATATTTCATACTGCAAATTTCGGATTTCTCCGTATATTTGCAAAAAAAATTATCGGGTTAAAACAAAAAATAATATAAAAACGCTAAAAAAAATAGTATTTATATTGCTAACGACCGTGCTGTTATTACCGGTCGTGGTTTATTTTTTTGTCCAATTGCCGCCGGTACAAACTTTCCTTGTACGGCAAGTATCCGGCGTTTTGTCGGAAAAAGCCTATCCGGCGTCGGTTTCCGTAGGGTCGGTTTATTATTCCCTTTTTACCAAGTTGATTGTCGACGATGTGTATGTAAGCGACATAAAAGGCGATACACTGCTTTTTGTAAATGAGCTCTCGCTCTCGTTAGCATCGTTCAGTTATTCGAAAAAACAGGCGACGTTCCGCTCCGTCCGTTTGCACCAGGGGGTTTTTAATTTATACACTTATCCGCTGGACGAAGAAAAAAACACGACGAATATTGTCGCTATCCTTGAGAAATTCAAAAATCCTTCCACCGGTGCGGATACTTTATCCGGCACGCCCTGGAACATTAAAGTAAATAATGTGGAAGTATCCGATTTCCGGTTTACTTTCCGCAATTTCAGCAATCCTACCGAAACCTCCTTTCCGCAGGTGGTGGATTTTAGAAATATGGACATACGGGATATTTATGTGGATGCACGCCGGTTGCAGTTGTCGGGCGATACATTGTTTTTTGAATTGAAAGGCGTCCGGTGTTTGGAAAAAAGCGGCTACCGCTTGGAACACCTGTCCGCCAAACGCGGCTATGTGTGCAGCACGCAAACGATGTTGGAAGAAACGGAAGTGATAGATAATTATTCGCACATTTTGATGCATTATTACAAGATGGATTATGAAGATGCGAAATCGTTCAATCGCTACGAAACCCAAGTGCGCATGGAAGCCGATTTCAACAATGCGCTGTTTTCGTTCCGTTCGTTGGGATACCTTGCAAGGGATTGTAAGATGCAACCGGACATCCGTATTTCGGGGATAGTGAGCGGCACGGTGGCTGATTTGCGCAGCAATCTTGTGCAGGTAAGTACAGCCTCCGAGAAAACGCAATTGCTTGCAAAGTTGAGAATAGACGGCTTGCCGGACATCAAGGAAACGATGATAGACGTAAAAATCATCCGGCTGACAACGGAAGCGGAGGATTTGACCGGTTTGTTGCAGGGAATTCTGTATCCCGATACATTGAACTTGCAGGTATTGCAACCGCTAACAGCCATTAACATGATAGGCGGTTTTACCGGTTTGTATAATGATTTTGTGACGAAAGGAACATTGTTAACAAATCTTGGAAATGCCAGTTTTGATTTATCGTTTAATTTTGGCGGGCAGGGGCAAGGCGTGAACATCAAAGGCGATGCGCAGGCGCACAAGCTGAATGCCGGGCAGTTGGTTGACGCTTTGCCGGTATTTGGCGAAGTAACCGGCTCGTTGACTGTGGACGGGGAAATTTTACCCGAAAGGTTGGGGGGCTTGCAAATAAAGACGGTGGGGCAATTATCGCAGTTCGATTTTTTAAAATATGATTACAGGAATATTTTCCTGAATGGAATTGTAAAGCATACCGGTTTTGACGGTAGCGTAATTATTAAAGATCCGAACTTGAATTTGGATTTTTCCGGTAGCGTTCACCGGGTAGCGGTGGACAATGCGCCCGGCGTTTTGCAATTTGATTTTGATGCTATCGTGCATCATGCCGATCTGGTGGCATTGCATTTGAATCCGCGCGACTCGGCGTCAATTGTGAAAACTGCGGTAAAAGCCGGTTATGAAATGAAAAATCCATTCGAAGGCACAGGGAATATAACTTTTTCCGGCGTAGAATACACCAGCCGACAGGGCAAGTATGCTATTGGCGACATTCATATCCAATCGGATTATCACGGAAACCGGCATCATATAGCGTTACGTTCCGGTTTTTTAGAAATGGATTACATTGCTCAAAAAGCCGTGCCGGAATTTGTTGAGGCTATTGCGCATGTGCTTGCCAAACAACATTTGCCGGCAGTGTATGCCGATAACCTGCCTGATACCACAGCGGACGATGGCAGGTATCGTTTAAACGCCACTTTCAAAGATATTGCGGCAGTAGCCGGTATCGTACTTCCCGGATTATACATCGCTCCCGGTATGAAACTTTCGGTAACGCTTTCCGAAGATGATTCGTTGCAGCTGCTGCTAACAGGCAATGAACTGGCTTGGGGCGATTACCAGTTGAACGATGTTTCTTTGCAAGCTACCGGTAATGCGGCGCAAAGCCGTTCTGAATTTAGCGTCGGCAAAGCGACGCTGTTCGGCTTTACCATGCAAAACCTGTCTTCACTGGTAAGGCTTTCCGGTAATAAATTGAATTTTCAAATAGCATACGACAATCAAACAAAGTTGGGGAACAAGGGAAATATATCGGCTGCGTTTGATTTTATGAAGGAACAGGAAACCGGACACATGCTGGGCAATTTGCAAATTTATAAATCGGCGTTGGTCTTCAATGACACTACATGGAACATTGCGCCGGCAACTATCGGATTCAACGAAAAAATACATATCAATAATTTTCATGTTTACAATCACCGGCAAGATATTCGCGTAAACGGCGTATTATCGGGCAATATGGACGACACCTTGACGGTGGCAGTGAAAGATTTTGATATTTCCAATATCAATTATGTAACCGGCAAGGAAAAATATTATTTTGCAGGATTGTTATCCGGCGAAGCGAAAATCGTGGATGTGTACCATTCGTTGCATTTTTTCGCACAAGTAACGGTTGACCGGTTACTGGTAAACAACCGCTTGTTCGGAAATCTGGACGTCCGTAGCTGGTGGCATAACCGGGACAAACAGTTTCTGCTGCATGCGGCGACGCAGACAGACTCGCTCCGTATGCTGGAAATAGATGGCATTTATTCGCCAAGTAAAAAATATCTTGACCTGTCGGGTGTATTCAACCGTTTTCAAGTTTCGCATATAGCCCCTTTATTGGAAAGCGTGCTAAGCAATATCACGGGAACGCTTTCGGGCAAAGTTCATTTGTATGGGCAGTTGCCAAACCTTGTTACGGAAGGTTCGCAGCTCTATGCCGAAAATATGGCGGCTACGGTCGAATACCTGAAAACGCGCTATTCTTTTAGCTCGCCGCTATTCATCGACGCTAATTCTTTTGGCTTCAAAAATGCGGAAGCCAGCGACGGGCTTGGCGGTGCAGCCACTGTATCGTTGACGGTCGGTCATACGAATTTCCATGACTGGCAATATGAAGTAGCGGCATATCCGCGCAATTTATGCGTGATGAATACAACGGAAAAAGATAATGATACATTCTATGGTCGCGCTTACGCTACCGGCGCCGCGTTAATCAAAGGCAAAACCAATGATGTGGTATTTGATATAAATTTGAAAGCAGATAGAAATTCCATGCTGCATATCCCGGCAACGTCGTCGTCGCAGGCACACGACATGGGATTACTTTCCTTTACGCAACCGCCGGAAGAAACCGACCGGAAAGCGTTGGATAAACCTGAAGAAAATAACCGGCAGCCCGCCAATATGGATATTTCCTTAAACCTAAGCATTACGCCGGACACAGAAGTATTGCTTGAGTTGGATAAAAAGTCCGAAGATGTGATACGCAGTTTCGGCACAGGCGACATAAAGATGGAAATAAATCCATCTATCAATAAATTCAATATGTATGGCGATTACCGGGTCAGTAAAGGCGATTACCTGTTCACCATCCAAAACTTCAATCTTATTACTAAACGGTTTGATTTTGCCGAAGGCGGGCGGATTACTTTTAACGGCGATTTGCAAAAAATGAACTTTGATTTGTCGGCTATTTATAAAACCACAGCGTCGTTAAATGCGCTACTTGCCGATTCTTCAGCAATGGCTACGCGCAGGCAAGTCAGTTGCCGCATCGATATTACAGGCAGTTTATTAAATCCGGTCATCACTTTAGGCGTAGACGTGGAAAACCTTGACGCCGAAACGCGGGCGCGGGTACAAAGCGCATTAAATACGGAAGAAAAAAGAACACGGCAATTCTTGTCGTTATTGGCTTTCGGCGGTTTTCTGGCTGACGACCAGTCGGAGTTAAGCGCCAACCTGCTTATGGGAAGCGCCACCGGATTAGTGACCAGCCAAATCAACAATTTATTCAACCGCTTTAACCTTCCGCTGGGCTTTGGGTTTTCTTACCTGCCCCAGCAGCGGGGACGCGTTGATGTGTTTGAAGTAAGTTTCTCGACGCAGATACTCGACGACCGCATAGTGATAAACGGCAATGTTGGCTCCGGCGATAAATCCCAATCGATATCCAATGACTTCGATTTAGGCATACGCCTTGACAGTAAAAATAAACTGCAATTCCGGGCATTCACGCGTTCGGTAGACCAGTATACCGATAACATAGATAATAGCCAGCGGTACGGGCTGGGGATAATGTACCAGGAAGAATTTAATAATTTTTCCGAGTTACTTAAACGGTTTTTCGGAAAGAAAAAAACAACTAAAACATTACCCGGAAAAGAGCCGGCAGTACGCAATGACGAAAAAGAACGCCCGGAAAACCGCAAGCAAACGGAAACCGGGCAATAAACAATAAGCCGGAGAAACGATTATGAACGACCGTGAGCGAACGCTGCAACATACGAAATTTGGCGAAGTACACTTCCGCAAAGTGCCGCGCTCACGTTCCATCAGGATTTTAATACGTCCGGAAAAGGGCGTACTGGTAACCCTGCCGTTGAATGAAAGTTTTACAAATGCCGAACTTTTTTTGTACGAAAAAGCCGAGTGGACGCTCCAAACCCTGCAACGCCTGAAGAAAAAGCAGGAAGAAAAAAAGACGGTATTTACTCCCGAAACCGAATTTGCTACCTATTCGCGAAGAGTGCAATTAGTGCCCGAAGCGCGGCAAAACGTGCGTGTGCATATTGTTCCCGGAATAGTTTATATCTATTATCCCGGATGCCGCTCCATACAGGATGAAGCGTTGCAAACAGTCATCCGCAAGGCAGTGGAACACGCATGGAAAGTGGAAGCATACGAAACGTTGCCGCAACGCATGGCGCAATTAGCCGCACAATGTAACTTAACATACAAAAAATTAAACATCAAAAATGCGCGTTCCTACTGGGGAATTTGCATGCCCGACAACAGCATTACCCTGAGTATTCATCTCATGCACCTGCCGCCGCATTTGATAGACTTTATTATCCTGCATGAATTAAGCCATACCGTTCATAAAAACCACAGTGCGGTTTTTTGGGCATTACTTGACCGCTTAACCAATGGCAAAGCCCGCGAATATTCACGCGAAATGCAGAAATACAGCACAAGGGTATATTAGTAGTAAGGCATAAAACTGCCCTGACTCCCCAATTTCATTTTCAACGCTCCATTCGCATTGGCGACAGCTTCGCCAACTGCAAACCAGCAAATTTCCAAACATTTTTTTTGTTGTATTAAAAAAGTTTTTTACCTTTGCATCACATTTATGCTCTTTTTCATTATGGGTGCTTTTATTCAATTTCAGAAATCTCGAAAATTTCATGATAGTTAAGGAATAAAAAGCAAAACTCCACAAGAGAAACGTGAATTTTTTGCTTGTTTTAACTATCGGGTATTCGAGAACCTCTGAAATAATAAGTAAAGTTCACGTTTCACATTTTAGACCTGACCGGTCGCTCTGAAAAGAGAAATTCCCGGAACAAGACTTCCAGAATACAAGTTGCCATCATGTTAAAGGCACGAATTACGCAGATTTTTTGTCATACGAATTACGCGGATTTTTACGGATTACGCGGATATAATGCGGCAAAAGGGATTGTTTAGTGAATGTTTGTGTTTGTGGGTAAATTCTAAATGCGAAACAATCCCTAAAGCCGCAAAAAAAGGGGAAAAGCCCCCTAACCCCCGAAGGGGGAACAGGGGATTGACG
>JAITKG010000103.1 GCA_031278495.1 Prevotellaceae bacterium
GACGCGCTTCCTGCAGTTCAACCTGCAGCCCACGCCCCCTCATGCCGCCAGCGGACAGGTATGGACTTTCGGCAACAGCCAGCTTATCTGGAGCGACGCCATACAAATGCCTGATTGTAGTGAAGAGACATTCGTGAATAGCAATACTGAACCGAAATGCGGCTGGTATACGAACCCTGATGATAACAAAACGTGGTACTATAATTGGGTATATGCGAATACACATGGAACGACAATGTGCCCGTATCCCTGGCGATACCCCTCGAACACTGATATGCAAGGGCTGTCTAGTGCTGCTTCGGCAGAAACATTACTCGTCCACTGGCCCGCCACTGGCACTATGGATGCCAATGGTATAAAAAATACAGATAATTTGTACTTACACACCCCGTACGGTTACACGTGCGATAACGGAAGATGCTATCGTATGGCTATAGAAGCTAACATTACCGGGGAAATTTGGCTGCAGGGATGGATAAACCCTGAAACCGGTTTGGCCATAAGATGCGTGCGTTAGTCGGTGGAAATTATTAAATTAACCGTTATATAAAAAGCAAAGGAAACAGAAAAAAAACCAGCAGGAGGGGCAGGGCGGCGGCTAATGTGCTAATGTGACTAATGTGCTAATGTGACTAATGTGGCTGACGCGGCAGCAACTTTCAACTTTCAACTTTCAACTTTCAACTGAAAGCCGGGTGCAAAAAGAACTGCCGGTGCAGAAATGCGCCGGCGGTTTTTTTTGAAATCTTTAAATTATGAAACTCCGTTCATGCTTTATGAATTTCTATTTTGTCGATGCGCCGTTGGTGGCGGCCGCCTTCAAAGGCGGTGGAAAGGAAAGTTTCTACGATTTTTTGCGCCGTTTCATTATCTATGAACCGCGCCGGCAGGGAGCAAACATTGGCGTCGTTATGCGCCCGCGCCAGCCGCGCAACCTCCGGCAGCCAGCAAAGGGCGGCGCGTACGCCGCAGTGGCGGTTCAGGGTCATGCTGACGCCATTCCCCGAGCCGCAAATGGAGATAGCGGTTTTTAATTCGCCTTTAGAAATGGCTTCTGCCAAAGGATGCGCAAAATCGGGATAATCCACGCTGCCGCATGAGTAAGCGCCGAAATCGCACAGCTCGTAGCCTTGCGCTTCGAGCCGCTCTTTTAAGAAAGCTTTCATTTCTACGCCTGCATGGTCTGCCGCTATACCGATTAACATGGAATTTTTATTTAGAAAGCATATTGTATGCCGATACGAACGGTATTGGAAAGCGCTTCATTGGCATGGGTACTCACGAGATAGGAAGCGTCTATCGAAAATTTATGCCACTTTGCGCCCAATCCTGTCGAGAAATAAGAGCCCAGCGCATAGTCTTTATCGCCCAAGTGGTAGCCGGCACGCGCGAAAAAACGTTCGATAAAAGAATATTCCAACGCCCCGGACACGCCCCATTCCCGGATGTTGTTGCCAAATGCCGCAAAGAAGCCGCCGAATACTGTTTTTGTTTGGTCTGTCGGCACTAATGGTTTATTTATATCCAGCGCTATCGCCAACTGGTGTTGCGACAGGATCAGCCACGAATAGCGAAAGCCAATATTCATCGCCATAGGAAGGAATCGTTTCGTACTGCCCTCCGTTACTTTCATGCCCATATTTTTCAGGCTTAACCCAAGTGCAAATTCATTTGTTTTCTTCGACGGGTAACGGAAATAAAAACCTATATCGCCGGCAAGTGCGCCGGTGTTCGACAATCCGTTCACGGCGGCGATTTCCGAATTAAAACTGGAAGCAATATAACGCAACGCCAAACCCAGTGAAATATATTTTCCCCATGTATGGGAATAGCCAAGATCAAAGGAATAATAGGAACGAGCCAGCGAGCCGCCCGCATTTCCCAGCGCATCCCTGCCCGTAGCGCTTCCGTCCGAGAGGTAGCGCACCGATGCGCTAATCGCCTGTTGTCCGATTTTGTAAAAACCCGCCAAATAAAAAAGCGGCGAAGAAAACTGATTTATCCGCAATGTCCACGGCGTATAAGAAAACCCTACTGCGCCGGTATCCTTTGAGAAAGCATATTTGGCGAGGTTCCAGTGTTGCGAAAAAACATCGGGCGAAGTGGCTACGCCAATATCCGCCATGCCCGCCGCCCGTGCATCGGGAGCAATCACTTCATGCAACGCCGGATTATTGTAGTACTGCGCAAAAAGGGCGTGGAAAGGCGTCATTCCGAACAAAGCGGCGATGATTATTTTTTTAAAAAATATATTCATAATTTACCGGTAAAAAATTTATAGTTTAACCATGCGTCCCGATTTGCTGCCAATGCCGTCGATAGACAAGCGGTAGAGGTAAGTTCCCGCCGGCAGGGACGACAAATTAACGGTACGGAAATAATGCCCCGCCGAAACATATACCTCTTCAAACAGGGTCATCACCCGTTGCCCCGATAAGGAATAAATTCGTAATGCGCCCTGCCCGCTTACGGGGACAATGTAATCAATGGTCGTAACAAATTGCGTTGTTTCCGTAACAGGATTCGGGTAATTTATAATGGTAACTTCCGTGTCGCCGGGCTTCAGGGCGTTCCGGTCGATGATGTAAACGGGCAGCACAATGGTGGAAGAAGCATGTCCGGGAATCGTATCGAAGGCGGTAATGGAAATTTCATAATTGCCGTCCACATCGCTTGTATGCGCATCATCGCCCGGAAGTAGCCGCAACGTAGCCGTGCCGGCGTCGTCCGGACTGATAAAATACATCCACGAACTCACTAATCCGGTAGCCGAGATAAAAACATCGTCGCCGCCGGTGGCGTAGATTTCAACGGAACAGGTTTCGCCTTCCGTTAATGTCAGCGTTCCCGGACTTGCCGGGTTTAATTCCGTCCGCACGCCGTCTTTTTCCAAAAATAGCTTTTCAAACGACGGCGACTGGGCTATTGCCATCTGCCGGCATCCTATGGATAATGCGGTAAACAAAACTATCGGGAGTATTATTCTTTTCATATTTTTTTAATTCGTGTAATTCATACCAATTTGTGTAATCCGCATTTTCAAAACGCTGCATTCTTTGGCGTGCGCGGGAAGGGAATTACATCGCGGATATTCGCCATGCCGGTAACGAACAGCAGCAGCCGTTCGAAACCCATTCCGAAACCGCTGTGTTCCGCCGTCCCGAAGCGGCGCGTATCAAGATACCACCATAAATTTTCCGCGTCTATGCCTGTTTCAGCCATACGCGCCAGCAGTTTTTCCCGGTTTTCTTCGCGTTGCGAACCGCCAATGATTTCACCGATTTTCGGGAACAGCACATCCATGGCGCGTACGGTCTTGCCGTCGGCGTTTTGCTTCATGTAGAACGCTTTTATTTCTTTCGGGTAATCCGTAAGGATCACCGGTTTTTTGAAGTGCGTTTCGACTAAATACCGCTCATGTTCGCTCTGTAAATCCATGCCCCATGCCACGGGAAACTCAAACTGCCGCCCCGATTGCTCCAGTATAGCTATTCCTTCGGTGTAGGTTAACCGCACGAAACCGGTTTGTACCACGCCCTGCAAGCGTTCTACCAGTTCCCTGTCGTACATATCATTCAAAAATTTCAAATCATCGGCGCAATGCTCCAGCGCATACCGCACAAGGTATTTGATAAAATCTTCGGCAAGGTTCATGTTGTCGTGGATATCATAGAACGCCATTTCCGGTTCAATCATCCAGAATTCGGCGAGGTGTCGCGGCGTGTTGCTGTTTTCGGCGCGGAACGTGGGACCGAACGTATAGACTTCCCCCAGCGCCATCGCGCCCAGTTCGCCTTCAAGCTGCCCGCTGACGGTGAGGTAGGTTTGCCTGCCGAAAAAATCCTGCGTATAATCAATTTCCTTCCGGCTGTTGAGCGGCGGGTTTTGCAAATCAAGCGTGGTAACCTGAAACATTGCCCCTGCGCCTTCCGCGTCGGAAGCCGTGATGAGCGGCGTATGCAAATATACAAAGCCTTTTTCATTAAAATAATGATGAATCGCAAACGCCATTGCGTGCCGGATGCGCATTACCGCTCCGAATGTATTGGTACGCGGGCGCAGGTGCGCTATCTCGCGCAAAAACTCCAGCGTATGTCCTTTTTTTTGCAGGGGATAGGTTTCGTCGGCGCTGCCGTATATTTCTATTTCTTTTGCCTGGATTTCTACCGGCTGCCCGCTACCTTGCGAGGCGGTCAATTGTCCGGTAACGCGCAGGCAGGCGCCGGTGGTTACCGGTTTCAGTTGCTCTTCGGTAAACATGCGCATATCGGCAACCACTTGAATGGTGTGAATTGTCGAACCGTCGTTCAATGCAATGAAAGCGACATTTTTATTTCCGCGCTTGGTGCGCACCCATCCTTTGACGGTTACTTCCGCGCCTGTGGCGCTTTTCAACAGTTCGGCAATTTTTGTTCTTCCGGGCATTTTCATAAATGAATAGATTTTACTCCTTATAAATTATATTGTACTTTGGTAAATGGTCAGCAAAAATACGAAAATTATTTTATTTATAGGAAATATAGTTCTGAAAGGTGCATAAGTTGTAAGCTGCGGCAAGCGCAGTGGCGGCAGCCTAAATCCGTAAATATTCTTACTATTCGGTAAGCAGTTCTAAAAATCTTTCTATTTTCGGCTGGATGACCGGGATTTTATAATTGAAATTATTGACGAAGATAGCAAAAATGATGACGCCGCGCGGATTTTCCGCATAACCTGCATAGCACCGCACGCCGCCCATAGAGCCGCTTTTAGCATGCAGCCGGCGTTTGTTGGGCGACGAATGCAGGAGGGTCAAAAAAGTTCCCCTGTCGCCCGGCGTAGCCAGTGTGTAGTAAAAATCTTCATACGCTTCCGAATGATACATCATCGTTAAATAATCAACCATGAACTGCGCCGGAACATAGTTTTTGCGCGACAAACCGCTGCCGTCAGCCATCTTGAAACCGGAGGCGGGTACTTGCAGGCTGTCCAACAATTCACGTACCGCCGTCAGCGACGAATCGTAAGAAGCATTTTGCTTCCGTTGCACGCCAATGGTTTTAAGTAATGTTTCCGCAAAAAAGTTATTGCTTATTTTGTTGGTGGCGGAAGCAATTTCTTTCACCGGTGGCGACAGGTGGCTGGCAACCAGCGTACGGGGCGCGGAGGGTATTTCCGGCGTAGAAACCACGCGGAGCGCGCCATCGAAATGAATGCCCTGTTGGTTTAATAATTCGCCGAAATAGTAAATACAAGTATATGCGGGACTATTGTTCGAGCCTTTTACTTCCGTCGTGTCGCGATTGGCGGGAATGGCGCCGGTAAGCCGCTGCCGTCCGGAAAAAGGCGAATTATAAATCACCACTTGATTGCCCGAGCCGGGCGCGCCGGTAGTTACTTCATTGGTAAATCCGGCGTCGGGAATAAAAGGATAATAGCTGTGGAACGTAGCATGATCGCCCTCCTTTTGTCCCGGCGTCAACAGGGCGCTGTAGGCATTTTCACAAAATGCCAGCCCTGATGGTTGTGCACCGTAATAATTGCCGATGTCGCCCCACATCCATGATTCGGGCGTTTCGGCAACGCCGAAAAAGGTTTCATCAGCCACAATATCTCCCTTTATCCGGTGGATGCCATTGGCTTTTAGCGCCATCGCCCAATAGGAAAAAACTTCATCAACAGGCGTTGCAATGGAATCCGTTGACCCGAAAGTAGGGTCGCCGCCGCCCACGACGTAAAGGTTTCCGGTAAGCGTCGAGCCGGTAATAGTTCCGTCATAATATAGCGAAGTGCGGTAACGGTAATCGCTTCCGAGCGACAGCAGCGATAATCCGGTGGTTACTAATTTAAGCGTCGAGGCGGGCAGCAACGCCGTTTCAGGACGATACGATGCAACCACTTGCTGTGTGGCGGCGTCTATCGCCAGCAGGCTCATGGATACATGGCGGAAAGCCTCGTCATTGCTTAATGATTCGACATAGGCTGCTACCGCATTGCTTTCTTCCGGCATTTGCGCAAACACACCCGCTGGACACAGCAGCCACCACCATCCTAAAAAACATCGCAGGTTATACACTGGCAAATTTGTTTTATTTGATACCTAATTTTTGTTTGATAGCGGGGGGTATGGCGCTTTTATGCACGATAATATTTAAGGTTTTGTATTTCACAAATGCTTCCGAAGCATAGAGGAAGCCTTTGTATTTGCCGGTTTCGCCCCATGAATTTTTGACCATATAATATTTAGTGCCGTTTTGGTCGTTGGCTATGCCGTAAACCAGCATGCCGTGGTCGTCGGTGGTTTCATAGTTATCGTATCCTTGCTGGCGCAGTTCCGGCGTAATGTTTTTTTCATAACCCGGTTTGTTTTTATACAGTTCCGCATCTTTATCCTTTTGCGGCAAACCCAGCCAGCGCGCCTGATCTGAGTCGGACATCTCCGCAAGGTTCACATCGGGAACGGTAGCAATGCCGTCGCGCGAAAATCCTTTCTCGCTTACATCCGCACCCCATGCAATCGTATAGCCGTTGTTGATGCTGTAATCGAATATGCTCATAAACTCATCCAGCGGGAGGTTGTACGATTCCGACCAACGCCAGTTGTCGGGAATTTCCAATGCAAAAGCCGTGTAAAACGGCTGATGCGTAAACGAAGTCAGCGATACATAATCATCCACGCGGACGCCGAGCGACTGGAAAAAGCCCTGCGGCGTATATTCTTTACCGTTGTAGGAAAAAGTAGCCGGAAGTTTTCCCAAATACGCATCCAGGATACCGTTGAACCCGTTGAGCCATGCGGGAGAGAGTTTCCTGTTTGAATTTTTCACCACCGCTTCGGCGTAGGCTTTGGCGAGCGCATCCAGTTCGCTGTGCACATGCAGTTCTTCGCCGTATTGCAAGCCGTTCATGACAGCTTCGGGAACAATGCCGTAGTGTTCCAATACATACAGCACATCATAGAACGAACCGCCTGCTGCAAAGTTGCCGTGACCGTGCAGGCGCACATATTTTTCGGCTTTGTCGGAATACGAATGGTGAACAACGAACATTTCCGAAAGGTCGTATTCGCCCTTGCCCAGCCGCAACAATTCCGATTCAATAAATCCCAATCCCGAAAAGCTCCAGCAGGTGCCTGAACGGTTTTGGTTTTTCACAGGCGTAACTTTCAGTTCTTTTACCGTCGTGAAAATATAGCCTTCTTCTTTCTTCCCGTCTTGCGCCAAAGCTACTGCCGCAAACGAAACTAACAATACAAGGATAATAATTTTTTTCATGTGTTTATTTTTGTTGTTTTATTTACTTAGTTTATGTGTGGATTTATCGTGTGCAAATATACAAAAAATACATTTACCCTTGCGTTTTTTTGTTTTCACGGTAAATTCCGCAGATTCAACCAACCGGTGCAACCGGGCTGCAAGTCGTGCTGGCTTGCCCTCTTCTCAACAGCGTTCAAAGATTTCAAGATTTAAAGTTGTATAATGGCGCGCCGGAAGGAAGTTCAAATCGCAACAGCATTTCGAGAACATTTTTATTATTTCATGGTTGCATTACTATTTGAACTTACCTTCAAATAGTAAGTGAATAACGGGTAAAATAAAGAAATTTTATTTTCGTTCCGGCAAATTTCTAATGCGCATTAAAAAAATTTTGTTTCTTCATTGAAATGCAATATATTTGTATTGTAAAAACACCCCCTTTTTTATGATGAAAAATTTATTCGCAGCCATTTTTTGTAGTTTTGCCTTTACTGCTTATGCGCAGTTTTCCGGCGATTTTGAAACCGGGAATTTGAACGGTTGGACGCAAACGCCTGATGACCGCTGGATCGCTTCAACCGTAAGCGCACTTTCGGGAAGTTATTCCTTAATGCATCATTCTTCAACGGCAGCTACAAGTACAGTATACCGTTCGCTTGGCGAGCTTTTGGTAAACAGGGGAAATACCACATGGCGTTTCCTGTTGCGGCATGGCTACAATCCGAGCGCTGCAAACAAATGGGCGGTATTTTTGTTCTCTAACACTGCCGGAAGCGAATGGAAATCCGGCGGCGCATACGAAGGCTATGCAATTGGCGTGAATCAGGGAAGCGGCTACGATGATACGTTAGCCCTGTATGCCGTGCGGAATAACAGTTTTACGATTATCAGGAAAACGAACATCAATTGGGAAAAGGATATTACAATTACCGGCGTCGGCGCCATAGAAGTAGTCAGAACCGGCGAGGGCGAATGGTCGATAAAAGCGGCAACAACCGGTAATTTTGCCGGCTTGCAGCCGGTAGCGTTGCCGGTTACGCACAACAACTACAGCACGGCAAACTATTTCGGTATCTTATATCAATGCACTGCTTCCGCCTCTACGCTGTTTTGGATAGATGATATTTCCGTATCGTTTGAGCGGATTATTCTACCAACAAAAATCAGTGCGGCGGCGCAACAGGGGCAAAATAAAATTCATGTTTCCTTCACGCAAAACATAAATATGGCAACGGTTGGCGAAGTAACAAATTATAAATTAACCTGCGCCTCTTCTACCCTCACGCCCGTGCTGGCAACCGCCGTAAACGATAAAGAAATTTTATTAACTTTCGAAAACCCGCTTCCACGCGGCAATGCCGCACTAAGCGTGGAAAAATTATTGGATGAAAATAATAATGAAGTAACCGGCGAAACAACTATCGCCATTTTTTACTTGCTTTACGGCGATGTAGTGATTAACGAAATCATGTCTGCGCCAACGCCTTCGGCGGGTTTGCCGGAAGTTAGCTACATTGAATTATACAACCGTTTGGATATCCCCGTGCCGCTCAACGGCTGGAAAATGGAATACAACACAACGGTTGGAAACATTGGCGCAGCTACCATTCCGGCGAACGGTTACCTGATTTTGTGCACCTCATCAGCAGTGGAAGACATGCGCGTTTTCGGGAACGTTACCGGCGTAAGTTATATTTCAAGCCTCACCAAATCGGGGAAAACACTACAGCTGAAAAGCAACGAAGGACAACTGCTTTCGCGTGTAACTTATTCCGACCAATGGTTCGACGACGAAACCAAACGCGCCGGCGGCTGGAGTTTGGAAAAAATAGACGTAAACAATCTTTCGGAAAGCGCAGCCAACTG